>CALXGZ010000199.1 GCA_944387975.1 uncultured Faecalibacterium sp. | reverse complement strand
CGGGGTTCTCGATCTTGGCGACGATGCGGATCTTCGAGTCGTACATGTTCAGCAGGTTGCGGATCTCATACACGTCCTGCGCGGTGCGCACGAAGGAGGCCGCGATGAAGTCGAAGCCCTGCTCGATACCGAAGATGATGTCGTCGCGGTCGCGCTGGCTCATGTAGGGCATGGACAGGTGGACGCCGGGGACGTTGACGCCCTTCTTGTTCTTGATCTTGCCGTTGTTCAGCACGGTGCAGACGATGTCGGTGTCGGTCACCTCGCGGATGGCCAGCTTGATCAGGCCGTCGTCCAGCATGATGCTGCCGCCGGCCTTGACGTCGTGGGGCAGGTCCTTATAGGTGATGGAGACGATGTCCTTGGTGCCCTCGACCTCGCGGGTGGTGAGGGTGAAGGTCTGGCCGGCTTCCAGCTGCTCGGAGCCGTTCTTGAAATCCTTGAGGCGGATCTCGGGGCCCGTGGTGTCCAGCAGGGCGGCGACGGGCTTGTCCAGCTCTTCGCGGATGGCCTTCAGGGCGTCGAGACGGGCCTTGTGCTCCTCGTGGGAGCCGTGGGAGAAGTTGAAGCGGGCGACGTTCATCCCGTTTTCGACCAGCGCCCGCAGCACGCCTTCCTTGTCGGTGGCGGGGCCGAGGGTGCAGATGATCTTGGTTTTGCGCATATATGTTACCTCCTGGCATACCTTGTGCCGTAGTTTCGGGTGGGGCTGGTTTCCTTTTTTTATTATATCTGCATGGATACAAATGCGCAAGCGGTTTTCGCAAAAAAGCGCGCGTCAGGCCCGCACTTCCTCCCAGGCGCTGCGCCCGTCGAGGGCGGCCGCGTCCACGCCGAGGTAGGCGCAGATGGTCTGGGCGATGGTGGAAAAGCTCAGGCGGGTGCCGAGGCTGCCGGGGCGCACGTGCTTGCCGTACACCAGCCAGGGCACGTACTCGCGGGTGTGGTCGGTGGTCTTCAGGTAGGAGGGGTCGCAGCCGTGGTCGGCGGTGATCATCAGCAGGTCGTCCTCGCGCATGCCGGGCAAAAAGCCGGTCAGGAAGCGGTCGAACTCCGTCGCGGCGGCGGCGTAGCCGGCCACGTCGCGGCGGTGGCCGTACAGCATGTCGAAGTCCACCAGGTTGACGAAGGCCAGCCCCTCGAAGTCGCGGCTCTGCAGCGCCTGGGTGAAGGCGATGCCGTTCGTGTTGCCGGTGGTCTTGATCTTTTCGGTGACGCCCTGGCCGTCGAAGATATCGTAAATTTTGCCCACGGCGATGACGTCCTTGCCGGCGGCGGCCAGCAGGTCCAGCATGGTGGCGCGGGGCGGCTTCAGGCTGAGGTCGTGGCGGTTGGTGGTGCGCTTGAAGTTGGCGGCGCAGTCGCCCACGAAGGGCCGCGCGATGACGCGCCCGACGCCGTAGGGGCCGGTCAGCATGGCGCGCGCGGTCTCGCAGATGCGGTACAGCTCGGGCACGGGCACCAGCGCCTCGTTGGCCGCCACCTGGAAGACGCTGTCGGCGCTGGTATACACGATGAGGGCGTTCTGGGCCATGGCCTGCTCGCCGTAGTCCTTCAGCACCTCGGTGCCGGAATAGGGCTTGTTGCACAGCACCTTATAGCCGGTCTTGGCCTCGAAGGCGGCGATCAGCTCCGGCGGGAAGCCCTGCGGGAAGGTGGGCAGCGGCTGCGGGCTGACCACGCCGGCGATCTCCCAGTGGCCGATGGTGGTGTCCTTGCCCATGCTCTGCTCCTGCAGGCGGGCGTAGGCGGCGGTGGGGGCGGCGGCGGGCGCGCCCACCGTCACCCCGTCGATGTTGAACAGGCCCAGCCTGCCCAGGTTGGGGCAGTCGAAGGCGGGGTGGCGCGCGATGGCGCCGAGGGTGTTGGTCCCCTCGTCCCCGAAGGCGGCCGCGTCCGGCTCGGCCCCGATGCCAAAGCTGTCCAGCACGATCAAAAATACACGTTTTGCCATAGTGATATCCTTTCCGCGGCCCGGCATACCCCCGCCGTGGCCGCTGCTGACACCAGTATAGCATATTTTGGCAGGGAGAGGAAGGGGCGCAAAAAGCGCCTTAGCCTATGCCAGCAGCGCTCTGCTGCCCGCCCTCACCCTCAGCGGGCAGCGGCTTGAGATTGGTATTGCCGCCGCCAATGGGTTTGTTTACTAGCGTCACATTATTAACGGTCAACTTATCATAGGTGCAGTCCTTGTAAACGGTGCCTTCGTTGTAGCCCACTACGCCGCCGGCATACATACCGGTAACTGCCACACCGGTAGCGGTACAGCCTTGCACGGTGCCGGAGTAGTTGTCACCCACCACGCCGCCAGCGCCGCAAGTTTTTTGATGGTCATGTGTGTTCCCTCCTTGTGTGTTTCCGGTAAAGTGTACTTTCCCAAACTGCGGCAAACGGGCAAAAAAGTAACGTGAACGGGATAGTGGAAGCATTGCAGCAAGGCCAAATTTTTGCTATACTATTCCTGCGAAAGCATTTCCGAAAAAGTACACCTTGCCGGAAATTTTATTTTTCCCGCCTGTGCGCAGACAAAAACGGCCTCCCCGGCCATCGGGCGGATGGCGGGGAGGTAGGTTTGTTCCTATTAGAATGCCAGGGGCGGCGCTCACAGAACGCCGGCGCGGCACTGTTCGATGAACTGGCGCGCGGCGCGGGGGCTGCGGCCGCCGGCCCGTATGGCGAAGGCTTCGCCGCGGGTGATCAGCTGGTCGGAGGGGAGGGGCAGCTGGTACTGTTTGGCCAGCTCCAGCAGGATCTGGCTGTAGAGGGCCTTGTCCGGCCGCTGGAAGGTGACGGTCAGGCCGAAGCGGGCCGACAGGCTCATCAGCTCCTGGCGGGTGTCGGCCTCGTGCAGGTCGTCGCCGGTGCGGTCGGAGAGGGTCTCCTTGACCAGGTGGCGGCGGTTGGAGGTGGCGTAGACCGCGATGTTCCCGGCGCGGCCGCCGGCGCTGCCCTCCAAAATGGCCTTGAGCGCGGCGAAATTGTCGTCGTTCGCCGCAAAGCTCAGATCGTCGATGAAGAGGATGAACTTGAGCGGGTTTGCGGCAAGCTGGTCCATCAGGTCGGGCAGGAGGTAGAGCTGGTTCTTTTTCACTTCCACCAGGCGCAGGCCCTGGGGCGCGTACTCGTTGGCGATGGCCTTCACCGCGCTGGATTTGCCCGTGCCGGCGTCGCCGTACAGCAGCACGTTGTTGGCCGGCAGGCCCGCCAGCAGGGCCTTGGTGTTGGCGATGATCTTCTCGCGCTCGCGCTCGTAGCCGGGCAGCTCGTCCAGGCGCTGGGGGTCCGGGTGGCGCACCGGCGTCAGGACGCCCTCGTCGCTGAGCATAAAGACGTGGTGCCGCGCGAACATGCCGTAGCCCAGCTGCCCCATCTCGGACAGGCGGGCCTCGTAGGCGGCGGCAAGGCCGGTGGGGTGGGCCGTCCAGCGCGGCAAAAAGCCGAACTCCGCCGCGTCCCGGCCCGCTGCGGCCAGCAGCCCGTCCAGGCTGAGGGCCGACAGCTCCTCTAGAAATTGCAGCTCGCTGTGCAGCGCCTGCGACAGCGCCGGGGACAGGACCCCGCGCGCGGCGCGGCGGGCGCAGATGTTCTCGCATTCCAGCACCGCGGCGGCGATGTACTCGCTCAGGTCGTCGGTGTCGGCGGCGAACAGCTGCGCCTCAAAGCGGCCGGCGGCCTCGCACACTTCCAGCCGGCCGGCCCCGCCGGCCAGCGCCCGCACCAGGCCGGCGTAGGCCGCCAGCACGGGGTCCTCCAGCAGGGCGCGGAATACGGCCAGCGCGGCCAGGCGCGCGCTGAGCTCTTCGATCTTCATAGGACATCCCTCGCTTTGTATCGTTTGTCGTACCATATTACTATAGCGCAGCCGGGCCCCGGCCGCAAGAGCGGGGAAGGTGTGGTGAATTCTTTTCATCTTACAGTTGCGCCGCGTTGCAAAATATATTGATTGACAATCCGCGCATTTTCTAGTATAGTAAATTGCAACACACCGAACTGCACTGATGGGAACAAGTAGCCCGCAGCACCCCGCCCTGACAGAGAGCCGCCGTACGCTGCAAGGCGGCGGGCGGCCTGCGGCGCCAAGTCCTCCCGGAGCAGCGCCGCCGAACCGCCCGGCCCCCGACAGGGCCCCGCCAGTAGGCCGCGCCGGCCGCACCCGTTACCGTGCTGGGCCCCGCTGGGGCCGCGAGAGGGCGCGGATAAAACTGCGTCAACGAGAGTGGTACCGCAGAGAGCTTTGCGTTTGCAACAAGGCCTTTGTCTCTTGGTCAACAGGGGGCGGGGGCTTTTTTATTTCGCCGCGGCCCGCGGCCCCCCGCCTGCGCATAGGAGAAAGAAAGAGAAGGAAAGAGGAGGGAAACTTATGCTGCTCAACGGTTCGCAGATCTTTGTCGAGGTCCTTTGCGAGCAGGGCGTCGATACCATCTTTGGTTACCCCGGGGGCTCGGTCCTCAACCTGTACGATGAGCTGTACAAAAATTCCGACCGCATCACCCACGTGCTGACCGCCCACGAGCAGGGCGCGGCCCACGCGGCCGACGGCTATGCCCGCGCCACCGGCCGCACCGGCGTGGTGCTGGCCACCAGCGGCCCGGGCGCGACGAACCTCGTCACCGGCATCGCCACCGCCTATATGGACAGCGTGCCCGTGGTGGCCTTTACCGGCAACGTCGCCACCGACCTGCTGGGGCGCGACAGCTTCCAGGAGGCCTACATCGAGGGCATCACCATGCCCATCACCAAGCACAACTT
>CALXGZ010000198.1 GCA_944387975.1 uncultured Faecalibacterium sp. | reverse complement strand
TTGGCAGGGGTAGTAAGTCTCGAACTCACGGCACGCGGTTTTGGAGACCGCTGCTCTACCAACTGAGCTATACCCCTATACACCCGGCATTCCGTCGAATGCCTGCTTATTATAACGGATTCTGAGGCAAATGTCAAGGTGTTTTTTCGCCCAAAGCCCGATTTTTTGTCTGGGCGCAGGGGCCGGCGGCGCTTTCGGCCATGCTTTGGGCGATATCGGCCAGGGTCACGCTGTCCAGATAACGGTTGATGACCTCGTCCAGCCCGGCCCAGAAGGGCAGCGTGGCGCACTGGCCGGACAGGGGGCACTCGTTGATCTCGCTCTCCAGACAGGGGATGGGGGCGACGCTGCCCTCCATCGCCGCGATGATCTCGCCGGCGGTGATCTGGGCCGGGTCCTTCAGCAGGCGGTAGCCGCCCAGGCTGCCCCGCTCGCTTTTGACCAGGCCCGCGCGCACCAGCGGGGTGACCAGCTGCTCGAGGTATTTCAGGCTGAGCTGCTGGCGCTCGCTGATCTCTTTCAGGGGCATGGCGCGGCCGGGCGCGGCGCAGGCCAGCTCGGCCATCAGGCGCAGGCCGTAGCGGCTTTTGGTGGAAAATCGCATCCTGGAACCTCCTTGTCAGGGTAAGCACAGTATAACACGCCGAAAGAAATTTGAAAAGCCTTGTACAAAGAATGGCAGTCTGCTATCATAAAAGAAAGCAGCGCCGGCCGCGCCGGCACAGCGGCAAAGAAAGGAACAGGTGAAGCGCTATGGCATACGATGCCAAACAGTTCGCCGGCAGCCACTGCGGCTGCCGCTATCAGCAGGACTACCGCCCCGTGCTGGGCCGCGACGGCAAGAAGGAGTCGGGCACGCTGGAGGTCATGAAGTTTTATTACGACGGCAGGATCCGCTTTGAGCAGCACTGCTACGGCGAGGCGGCCACCTTCGTCTTTGGCGTGTGGTGCGACGGGATGGACCCCGACGGGACGCTGCACTGGTCCCGCCCGAAGACCGGCTACTACGACGAGCAGTACCTGCCCAAAAAGCTGACAAAGGTGGGCGAGGACGGCAGCCTCTACTTCGACGAGGGCATCTTCCCCTGGAAGCTGGCCGACGACTTCGCCGAGGACCCCCGCTGGGGCTACCCCAAGTGGAAGGTGCTGCTGGGCAAGCTGGCCGGCAAAGGGAAAAAGTAAACGCAGCAGGGCCGCCCCCGCGAAGGGCGGCCCTTATCCTATATTTAGGAGAGCGCCAGCCGATCGAGGACGGGGGCCAGCACCTCCAGCTCGAGCTGGCCGGGGGCGCTGGCCTTGCCGGCCGAGGCGAAGGTCATGGCGGAGCCCATCGCCTCGCCGCAAAGGCGGCTGACCGCGCCCAAGGCCCCCATGCTCATGGTGATGACGGGGGTGGCGGGGTGGCGCTCAGCCATTTCGGCGGTGACGGCCAGCAGCGCCAGCACGTCCCGGCGGCTGCGGGGCATGACGGCCAGCTTGGGCAGGTCGGCCCCGGCGGCCTGCATGGCGCACAGGCGGCGCAGCATTTCCTCCTGCGGGGGCGTGCGGGCGAAGTCGTGGCTGGAGCAGACCACCGCGGTCCCGGCGGCGTGGGCCTCCGCGATCAGGGCGGGCAGCGCGTCCCCGGCGGTGTAAAATTCGATGTCGAGCAGGTCGGCGCAGCCGCTGCGCCACACGCGGCGGCAGAAGGCCGCATATTCTGAGGGGGAGGCCGCGGCCTGCCCGCCCTCGGCCCGGGTGCGCAGCGTGACAAGGAGCAGCTTCTCCCCGATGGCCGCGCGCAGCCCGGCCAGGCAGCGGGCCAGGGCGGCTTCGTCTTGCCAGGCGGCGAACCAGTCGGCCCGGAACTCGACGCAGTCGGCCGGCAGAGCGGCGAAGGCGCGCCCCTGCGCCAGGACGGCGGCCTCGCTCTCTTCCACGATGGGCAGGATGATCTTGGGGCGGCCTGTTCCGATCTGGCAGCCCCGTAGCGTGATGCAGGACATGGTGAAAACGCTCCTTTCTCCAGTGGCGCTTATTCGGCGGAGCCGCTGCGGGCGGGGCAGGCGGCGCCCCGCAGCGCGGACACCCGCTGCTTCAGGTCGGCCTCAAAGGCCTCGTCGCTGACGCTGGGGTCCCGCGTAGACTGCCACAGGCCGCAGGGCAGCCCGGCGCAATCCTTGCAGGTGGCGTAGCGGTGCTTATTGACGCAGCAGGCGTAGATGGGGCAGGGCTTGCCTGCGGGCGCATGAAAGACCTTGCCGCCACTCTCGTTGCAGCCGGCGCACAGGCCGCCGTAGCAGCTGCATTCGCTGCACACCGAGCCGCAGACCGTCAGGCCCAGTAGCTCCCGCTGGCGCTTTTTGGAGAAGCCGGCCAGGATCAGCGCATAGGACTGGTCCAGCATTTCCCGCAGCAGCTTGTCGGGGACTTCGCCGTCGGGGCGGACGGAGTTCCAGCAGCGCTTGTCGGAATAGTAGCCCGGGAGGATGTCTTTGTACTGGCTGCGCAGGAACGCGCCGTCGGCGGGGTCCAGCTTCAGGTTAATGTAATAGGGTTTGTTCTGCTCGTCCAGGCAGACGGCGGCGAACATTTTGCCGCCGATCATATAGCGGACCCAGTTCCAGACCGGCTGCAGGTCCTTGGTCACGCCCCGCTTTTGCAGCAGGTATTCGTCCAACCAATCGTAACGCATGACAGCGCCCCCTTTTTCTATTTATATATTACCTGTATCATAACGGCACGGCGGGGCGCTTGTCAAGGAAGTTTGGGCTTCTCTGAAAAAATTTGCAAAAAGGGCTTGACAGCGGGCGGGAAAAGTAGTACTATATGCAAGCGCTCCACGGAGCGGCCCACGAAGCCAAAAGCGAGCACAAAACACTTCGAAAAAAGTGCTTGACAAGCCTGCGGCGCTGTGGTAAAATAAACAGGTCGCCAGTCAGACGGCTGGCGGGTGCAGGACCTTGAAAATTGAACAATATCGAATACTTGTAACGGAACCTTTTTACAGTGTTTTGGAACACTTGAAAATTCCAAAGAAGTAATTCACAGGACGCAAGCGATTGCGTGCTGAGGATCGGATTTAAACACTTTTGAAAAGTGATTAAATATCATTTTACAAAGAGTTTGATCCTGGCTCAGGACGAACGCTGGCGGCGCGCCTAACACATGCAAGTCGAACGGAATGCGGAGAGGATTTATCTTTTCTGTGTTTAG
>CALXGZ010000197.1 GCA_944387975.1 uncultured Faecalibacterium sp. | reverse complement strand
CTGGCTGCGCTGGCGCTTTCGCTGCCACTGTTCCAGCAGCTTGATGATGGTGTCCTGCATCTGTTTGGGCGTGTAGGATTTCGGAAAATACTTGCGCAGCACCTCGTTTTTGATGGTCACGCGGTCCTGCTCGGCCTTCTTTTCCTCCCCCATGATGTCGAAGATGGCCTCGTAACTGCACTTGCCCTCCTGGCTCAGCTTCTTGATGCGCTGGGCCTGTGAGACAGATGGCGCGTTTTGGGTATCCTGCATGGCCTCCAAAAAATCCCGCTGTTCGGACTCTGCCAGATACGACAGCTCCACAGCGGGATTGAAAGAGATTTTGCGCTGGTCTACCAGATCCAAAAGTTCCGGGATGAGGTTGGTCAGTCGGATATAGCGACGTACTGTGTCACCACTAATTCCTTGCCCTTTGGCAACTTCATCATCGCTTCGGAACTTCGCCGCAACTTGCGGCGAAGTCAAATCTGACCTGGCACCTTGATTTTTGATCGCTTCCAGCTTCATTTTATAGGCAAAGGCCCGTTCGCTGGGCAGAATATGTTCCCTCTGCAAGTTGCTGTCCACCATCCGTATCACCGCCTCGTCGTCGCTCATATCTCGCACAATGACTGGCAGCGTTGCCAGCCCAGCCAGCTCTGCCGCGTGCTGCCGCCGGTGCCCCGATATGATCTCGTACCCTCCTTCCGGCCGGGGCCGGGCAATGAGCGGGGCAAGTACCCCGAACTGGGCCACGCTCTCCACTGTCCGCTGCATAGCTTCATCGTCCAGGACCTTGAAGGGATGGTTTTTGAAAGGGTAAAGGTCGGCGATAGGGATCTGCTGGATTTGTTCGTGCTGGGGTTTCTGCTCTGAAATGGTGTATCACCCCCAATGAAAAAGGCCCAGAGAAAATTCCGGGCCAATGATGGTTATTCGGTTTTCATAAAGGCGAACTGCTCCGCCTGGGGGCCGTAGAAGTAGCCTGGCATGGGGCCTCCTTTCTGCCTTTTGACACAAAAAAGCGCTCTTGCTTGCGAAAGCAGGCAAAAGCGCTTTTTATTCAGATTGACGAATAGACGCCATGTATTTTGTAAGGAATCACAATGACTTACAGTAAGCGCGGCGCTACCATCGCGCTGCGGCAATCAAAACCTTTCGATGTGACGTGCGATATTCAGGCGACTTACATTAGCGGCGGCGCGATGTGTCGCGCCTCGAGACCCACGCCCTCGCGCTTTTGCGGCAGAGCTGGGCGGGTTAATGCGGCCGCGCTCCACGATTCCAACGTTTCCACGGTTCCACGGTAGGCAACGGTTTGCACGAAATTCACGAAACGGGCCGGGGCACATTTCGTGGAAACCGTGCAAATCGTTGGAACCGTGCTTTCGTGGGAATCGTTGGAACCGTGGCTTTCGTTGCATGCGTGGAAATCGTGATTTCGTTGCTATCGTTGGCCCCTCGCTGCATGCAGTTATAAATTACGTGCATTGCACTTGTATTTTGTCAGATTTTGGGTTATACTGGGGACAAATCCATCCAAAAGGAGGCCATCGTATGCAACGAAGCCATCATCTTGTCCCCCTGCTGGCGGCGGGGCTGCTGTGCGGGGCGCTGGCGTCCTGCGCCCCGGCCGGGGCCGGGCCTGACGCCGGGCCCGATGCCGCCGCGCTGGTCGAGGCGCTGTGCGCGCCCGCCTTTGCCGGGCGGATCAGCGGCAGCGAGGGCAACGCCAAAGCGGCGGACTACATCGCGTCCTACTTCGAGGCGCAGGGGCTGGAGCCCTGCTTTGAGGGCTACTTCCAGACTTATGAGGGGCCGGTCTACCGGCCCGAGCTGGCGCAGCCGGAGCTCGCCCTCACCGACGCCGCGGGCAACACCACCCGGCTGCAGGCCGGGCAGGACTACCTGTGCATGCTGCCCCGCAGGGACATCGAGCTGTGCCTGCCCGTATCCAGCGACCCCGAGGCCTGCCGGGACGGGGCCGGGGCCTATCTTGCGCCGGACCAGGCCGCCTGCGGCAGTTGGGTGCGGGGCCGGCCGCAGGCGCTGGCCCTGTGCTGCGGGCCCGTGCGCAGCGGCGGCGTCCAGATGGACTTTTACCAGCAGGGCGCGCAGGACGGCTTCCGCCTCATCCTCGACGAGGCCTACGCCACCCGGCTGGAGGCCGGGACCGTGCTGTCGGTGAAGGTGCGCGCCGCTTTCTCCCGCGGGACGGTGCGCAACGTGGCGGCGGTGCGCCCCGGCAGCGTGGGCAAAAGCGCCCTTGTGTTCTGCGCGCATTTCGACGGCAGCGGCACGGCGGGCGGCACGCTCTTCCCTTCCGCGCTGGACAACGCCTCCGGCACGGCGGCCATGCTGCGGGTGGCCGCGCTGCTGCAGCAGCAGGCCCCCCAGCTGGAAAACGACGTCATCTTCGCCGCCTTCAACAGCGAGGAGGCGGGCATGGGCGGCTCCCAGGCCTTCGCGGCGGCCGTCGCCAGCCGCTACGAGACGGTCAGCGTCATCAACATCGACAGCGTGGGGCTGACCGGCGCGCCCATCCTGCTCATCCCGGAGGCCAACGGCCAGCGCCTGTGGCAGGCCCTGTGCGCCCTGCCCTACGAGGGCAACGTGCAGCCCAGCAGCCTTGCCTACGCCAGCGACCAGCGCAGCTTCGGTCCTTACGCCAACTGCCCGGCGGTGGTGTTCGGCGGCGACATGGAGCTTTTGCGCGCCGAAGGCCACATCCACACGCCGCAGGACCAGCCCGCCCAGCTGGACGCCGCGCAGATCGAAGCCCTGGCGGCGCAGCTGGCAGCCTTTGCGGCGGCGCAGGGCGACGAGGACTTCGCCGACCCGGCCCTGCGGCAGACGGACGCCGCGTTCGAGGCGGCGCGGGAGCAGTTCTGGGCCGGGCTGCAGGCGCAGCGCGCCCAGGCCACACAGCAGCTGGGCCTCGCCTACAACGAGGGCCTCTGCGTCGCCGCCGCCGTCCCCCAGCAGGATGGCGGCACCAGCGTCCGCCCCTACCTGCTGTACGGCATGCAGGTCTACGACAGCCTGGACGCCCTCACAGCGCAGTTCCCCTTTGCGGCCCTGCCGGAGTCCCTGGGCGCGTACCGCTTTACCGGCGCTGCGCTGCGCTTCGACCACCTGGCCGAGGAGGCCGCCCCTCTGGACGCCCCGCCGGGCGGCTACGTGCCGGGCCAGGTCTACAGCTTTGCGCTGGACCCCGCGCAGCTGACGCTGCTCAGCGCCCGCTACACCGCCCCCGACGGCCGCAGCCTGTTGGCCGTATTCAGCCCCGGCCGGGACTTTTTCCAGGCCGAGCCCCTTATGGACGGCGCGCAGCTGGACCCCGCCCTGGCAGGCTGGGAGCTGCTGGGCTACGCGGACGGCTCCGCCCGCTATGCCTACGCCGCCAGGACCCGGCAGGGTGACGATACGCTGCTGCTGTACTTCGAGGCGGACGCGGCGGCGCCCTCCGGCGACCCGACGCTGCTGCCCATGGGCCCCGCCGAGCAGTACCTCGCCCCGGCGGACCTGGCCGCGCGTCTGCGCACGATGGACCTCGCCCCGCTTGTGCAGCTGCTGGCCGTCCTGTGACCGGGCAGCCCGCCCCTCCCACGATTCCAACGAAATCACGGTTTCCACGCATGCAACGATTCCCACGGTTGCAACGATTCCCACGGTTTCAACGATTCCCACGGTTTCCACGAAATGCGCCCCGGCCCGTTTCGTGAATTTCGTGCAAACCGTTGCCTAGCGTGGAATCGTGGAAACGTTGCTATCGTGGTCGCGCCCTTTTTCTGTCAGCTCCCGCTCCAAGCATGTTTTACTTTTCGGCTGGGGCGGTATAATACTGGGCCTGGGCGTGCCAGAGCTGGGCGTACTTGCCGGCCTCGTCGGCCAGCAGCTGCTCGTGGGCGCCGCGCTGGACCACCTGGCCGTGGTCAAAGACGGCGATCTCGTCGCAGAACTTGCAGGAGGAAAGCCGGTGGCTGATGTAGACGGCGGTCTTGTCCCCGGCGATGTCGTTGAACTTGGCGTAGATCTCGGCCTCGGCGATGGGGTCGAGGGCGGCCGTCGGCTCGTCCAGGATGATGAAGGGCGCGTCCTTGTACAGGGCGCGGGCAATGGCGATCTTCTGCGCCTCACCGCCCGAGACGTCCACCCCGTCCCCGGCGAACTCCTTGTACAGCATGGTGTCCAGACCGGCGGGCATGGCGGCAAGCCGCTCGCCAAAGCCGGCGTCCGTCAGGGCCTTTTCGGCGCGGGCGCGGTCATAGTCCTGCGCGCCGGCCACGTTGGCCCCCAGCGGCTGGGCCAGCAGCTGGAAGTCCTGGAATACCACCGCGAACAGGCCCATATAGTCGCGGTAGTTGTACTTGCGGATGTCGATGCCGTTTAAAAGGATGCTGCCCTCCTGCGGGTCGTACAGGCGGCAGAGCAGCTTGATGAAGGTGGTCTTGCCCGAGCCGTTTTCGCCCACCACCGCCAGCCGGCGGCCGACGCGGAACTTGACGTTCACGTGCCGCAGCGCCCAGGTGCTGCTGCCTGGGTAGCGGAAAGAGACGTCCCGGAACTCCACCTTGTACTGCCGGTCGGAGCGCTTTTCGGTGGTCAGGCTGCCCTGGTACATCCGGTTGGGGATGTCGAGGAACTGGTAGGCAATTTTCAGATAGAGTGTGTTGGCCCGCAGGATCCCCACTGCATGGACCAAAGTGGAGATGTTCTTGGTAAGGGCGGTGAGGGCCCCGACATACTGGGTGATGCTGCCGATCCCGAACGCCCCGGCCCATGCCTTGACACAGACAAAGAGATAGATCAGGCCGGTAAGGATGGCGCTGACAGCGGAGCCCGCAGCAGACCATAGGCCGATCGGCCCGCGGCAGGCGTGGGCCATACTGCCAGTAGAACCAAAAATCATATTTTGTTCCATATAGCAGCGGGCGATGTTTTGCTGGTCGTACATCCGAACATCCATGCTTCGATGCGCTTCGTCCGACATAGTAACAACGAAATGGAAGATTCGATTCCCAAAGGTTGCGGCAGAAACGGTAGCCGACCAGAGGGAAGTCGCCTTGTTCTGACACAGAGGGGCCAGCATGGTGACAAATGCCAGAACGATCACCAGACGGTGGCATAGGGGCTCAGCGCACTGACAGCGGCATAAAGCCCTGCGGCGGGAAAGGCCCCGGGACAATAGCTTTGTACATCCCGGAATGCCCGGGCGTGGATTTGAAAGGTTTCCTTTAAAGTTGCTTTGTCAGATTTGGATGTCATCCAGATCCCTCCCCTCCTGATAATAGCGGGCCTGTATGTTGAACAGTTTGGCGTAGGCGCCGCCCTTCTGCAAAAGTTCCTCGTGGGTGCCTTCCTCGGCGATGCCGCCGTCCTGGATCAAAAGGATGCGGTCGCAAAAGCGGGTGGAGGCCAGCCGGTGAGAGATGAACAACGAGGATTTGCCCGCGGTCATCTCGTTGTATTTCTGGTAGATGTCGCTCTCGGCGATGGGGTCGAGGGCGGCGGTGGGCTCGTCCAGCACCAGGAAGGCCCCGTCCTTGTACAGGGCGCGGGCCAGCATCAGCCGCTGGGTCTGCCCGCCCGACAGCTCCACGCCGTCCAGGTAGACCTGCTTGCCCAGGTGGGTGTCGTAGCCCTGGGGCAGGGCGGCGATCGTTTCGGCCA
>CALXGZ010000196.1 GCA_944387975.1 uncultured Faecalibacterium sp. | reverse complement strand
ACAAGCTGGACGACGTGCTGGCCGAGATCCCCCGCGTGCGCGAGGACGCCGGCTACCCGCCGCTGGTCACCCCCACCAGCCAGATCGTGGGCACCCAGGCCGTGTTCAACGTCATCCTGGGCGAGCGCTACAAGATGGTGACCAAGGAGTTCAAGGGCCTGGTCCACGGCGACTACGGCAAGACCCCCGCGCCCATCAAGCCGGAGTTCACAAAGCGCATCCTGGGCGACGAGCAGCCCATCACCTGCCGCTTTGCCGACACCCTCGAGCCCGAGATGGACAAGCTCAAGGCCGAGGCCGCCAAGTGGGCCATCCAGGAGGAGGACGCGCTGACCTACGCCATGTTCCCCCAGGTGGCGCCCAAATTCTTTGAAAAGCGCAACGCTAAGGCGCAGGGCGTCGACGCCGACCACGCCGATTACGTGAACAAGTCGCACCCCGTTTAAGGCCGCACAAGGGAGGCGAGGGCCATGCTGTTCGCCAAAAAGAAAGGGCGGGAGAAAAAGAGCTACGACCCCGCCCTGTGGAAGCCGGTCGTCCGCTGCAGCATCTGTACCGGCGAGATGGCCGCCGGCTTCAAGGAACTGGCCACCGGCCGCTTTGAAGAGCTCATGCTGATCCGCACCGAGCGGGACCTTGCGCGCTTCAAAGAGGAATACAGCGTCACAGACGTCACAAAGGAATACTGAACCCCGCCGGGCAGGAGCGATCCTGCCCGGTTTTGCTTTGGTGACAAGTGTGTGAAACAGCGCTTTTTTGACCCGCTCTCTTGCAAAAAAGGCAGGGGAATAGTAAAATGGTACCATATGTATCGTAAGATGGGGCACTAGACCCCGAAAGGATATATAGGACAAGATAAACTGCCAAGAATAAAAGGTCAAGAGAAGAGGAACACGAGCGTATGATCTATAGTATGACTGGGTACGGCCGCGCCAGCGCGGTGCGCGGCGGCCGGGAGATCACGGTGGAGCTGCGCAGCGTCAACGCGCGCTACTTCGAATACAGCTCCCGCATCCCCCGCAGCTGCGCCTTCCTGGACAGCAAGCTCAAGGCCCTGCTGAACAGCCGCATCGCCCGCGGCAAGGTGGAGGTCAGCCTGACCTTGCAGGACCTGGAGGCCGCCGGTACCGAGGTGGCGGTGGATATGGAGCTGGCCCGCGGCTACCAGCAGGCGCTGTGCGCCATGGCCGAAACGCTGGGCGTGAAAAACGACGTGACGGCCGGGCTGCTGGCCCGCTTCCCCGACGTGCTGGTGGCGCGCCAGGCCGAGGTGGACGAGGAGCAGCTGTGGAGCGACGTGTCGGACGTGGCGGCCCAGGCCGTGCAGAACTTTGTCGAGATGCGCGGCATCGAGGGCGAAAAGATGCTGGCCGATATCTCCGGCCGGCTGGACACGGTGGAAAGCTGCGTCGGCCGCATCGAGGCGCTGACCGCCGGCCGGGTGGAAAAGTACACCCAGCGCCTGTACGAGCGGCTGAAGGTGATCCTGGAGGACCGCGCCATCGACGACGCGCGCGTGCTGACCGAGGCGGCCATCTTCGGCGACAAGACCGCCGTGGACGAGGAGACGGTGCGGCTGCGCAGCCACATCGCCCAGTACCGCGAGATCCTGGGCAGCGGGCAGCCGGTGGGCCGCAAGCTGGACTTTTTGACCCAGGAGCTCAACCGCGAGGCCAACACCATCGGCTCGAAGTGCCAGGACCTCGACATCACACGCATCGTCGTGGATATGAAGGCGGAGATCGAAAAGATCCGCGAACAGATCCAGAACCTGGAGTAAAGGACTATGAAGCTTATCAACATCGGTTTCGGCAATATGGTCAACGCCGGGCGGCTGGTCGCGGTGGTCAGCCCCGACTCGGCCCCCATCAAGCGCGTCATCAAGGAGGCCCGGGACCAGGGCCGCCTGATCGACGCGTCCTACGGGCGCAGCACGCGGGCGGTGCTCATCATGGACTCGGACCATGTGATCCTGTCGGCCCTGCAGCCGGAGACGGTGGCGGGCCGCGCTTCCGGCCCGGCCGGGCCGGATGCAAAAGCGGCAGAGGAGGAAGCGTAACATGCAAGGCGAACAATACCTGTTTGTGGTGTCGGGGCCCTCGGGCGTCGGCAAGGACAGCGTGATGGCCCACCTGCGGGCGGCCCACCCCGAGATCGAAAAGACGGTCTCGGCCACCACCCGCAGCCCCCGCCCCGGCGAGGCGGAGGGGGTCAACTACTATTACCGCACGGAGGAAGAGTTCAAGCGCCTGATCGACGCCGGCGAAGTGCTGGAATACAACTACTTCAACGGCCATTACTACGGCACCCTGCGCGCCGAGGTGGAAAAGCGGATCGCCGCCGGCAAGCTGGTGCTGCTGAACATCGACGTGCACGGCGCGGCCAACATCAAGCGGCTGTACCCGGGGGCGACGATCATCTTCCTGCTGCCGCCCTCCGCCGCCGAGCTGGAGGCCCGGCTGCGCGGCCGCGGCACCGACAGCGAGGAGAGCATCCAGCAGCGCCTGGCCATCGCCCGGGAGGAGCTGGCCCGCGCCGGCGAGTTCGACCTGCAGATCGTCAACAGCACCATCGAGCAGGCCGCCGGCGAGCTGTACGACGTGATGGTCCGGCGGGCGGGCCTGGCGTGACAGCGTACATCACACAGTAAAGGAGCGGGATGAATGCCAAAGACGGTGGGTGTCGCGGTCAGCCATGCGGCCTTCCACTTTGATAAGCTGTATACCTATGCCGTCATGCCGGACCAGCAGGACCAGGTGCGGCTGGGCAGCATGGTGCTGGTGCCCTTCGGGCGGGGCAGCCGCCCGCGCATGGGCGTGGTGCTGGCCTGCGACGCCGAGCCCGAAAGCGCCAAGCTCAAGCCCATCTTCGACGTGGCCCCGGCCTCGGCCTGCCTGAGCGGGGAGCTGCTGGAGCTGGTGGGCTTTTTGAAGGCGCGCACCTTCTGCACCTGGTACGAGGCGGTCAAGGCGGTCATCCCCTACGGGGCGCAGTATAAGCCGGCGCTGGACGCCGACGGCGTGACGCCCGTGCTGCAAAAGCAGCTGACCCGCCACACCGAGATGCTGTACCGCCTGGCCGCCCCGCTGCCCCCAAAGCCCAGGCCCACCGCCAAACAGCTGGCGGCGGTGGCGCTGCTGTCGGGCGGGCCGCGCACGCAGGCCCAGCTGGAGGCCCACGGCGTCAGCCGCGCGGTGGCCGAGAACCTGTGCGCCAAGGGCGTGCTGGCGGCCGAGCGCGTGAACAAATCCATCGACCTTTACGCCCACATCCCCCAAAAGGAGGAGGAGCTGACCCTGACCGCCGAGCAGCAGGCCGCCTACGACGCGCTGGCCCCCCATCTCGAGACGGGGCGGCCGCACAGCGCCCTGCTGTACGGGGTGACGGGCAGCGGCAAGACGCTGGTATTCCTGAAGCTGATCGAGCGCTGCCTTGCCCTGGGCCGGCAGGCGCTGGTGCTGGTGCCGGAGATCAGCCTGACCCCGCAGATGATCCGCCGCCTGAAAGAGCGCTTCGGCAAGCGGGTGGCGGTGCAGCATTCGGCCCTGAACCACACCGAGCGGCTGCTGCAATGGCAGATGATCCAGGACGGCGGGGCCGACATCGTGGTGGGCACGCGCAGCGCCGTCTTCGCGCCGCTGCAGCGGCTGGGCCTCGTCGTCATCGACGAGGAGCAGGAGCACACCTACCGCTCCGAGTCGGCGCCGCGCTATGCGGCGCAGGAGGTGGCCCGCTGGCGCGCGGGGAAAAACGGCGCGCTGCTGCTGCTTGCCAGCGCCACCCCCAGCACCGAGAGCTTTTACGAGGCGCAGGCCGGCCGCTGCCAGCTGCTCCGCCTGACGCAGCGCTACGCCGGCCAGCCCCTGCCCGCGGTGCAGATCGTGGATATGCGGGCGGAGCTGGCTGCCGGCAACCCCCGGGAGGTCAGCCTGGCGCTGGAGGACGCCCTGCGGGCGAACCTCGACGCCGGCAAGCAGGCCATCCTGCTGCTGAACCGGCGGGGCTACCAGACCCTGGCCCAGTGCGAGGACTGCCGCGAGGTGCTCAAGTGCCCCAAGTGCAGCGTGCCGATGGTCTACCACAAGGCCGGGGGCGGGCGGCTGCTGTGCCACTACTGCGGCAGCCAGATCGCGCCGCGGCCCGCCGTCTGCCCCGCCTGCGGCGGCAAGCTGCAATACCGTGGCTTCGGCACGCAGAAGGCGGAGGAGGAGCTGGCGGCCCTGTTCCCCACGGCGCGCATCTTGCGCATGGACCAGGACACCACCGCCGCGAAGGACGCGCACGAAAAGCTGCTGGCCAGCTTTGCCCGGCACGAATACGACATCATGGTGGGCACCCAGATGGTGGCCAAGGGCCTCGACTTCGAGGATGTTACCCTGGTCGGGGTGCTGGGCATCGACTCGCTGCTGTTCGCCCAGGGCTTCCGCGCCTATGAGTCGGTGTTCAGCCTGGTGACGCAGGTGGTGGGCCGCAGCGGACGGGCCAGCGCCCCGGGGCGCGCCATCATCCAGACCAGCGACCCCGACAACCCCGTGCTCAACCTGGCCGCCGCCCAGGACTACGACGCCTTTTTCGCGCAGGAGATCGAGTACCGCAAGCTGGGGCTCTACCCGCCCTTCTGCAGCCTGTGCATCGTCAGCTTTGCCGGCAAAAAGGAGGGGGAGGTGGCCGCGGCGGCCGCGCGCTTTGCCGCGCTGCTGGCGCAGGAGGCCGCGAAGGAGCCCGACCTGCCCCTGCGGGTGCTGGGGCCCACGCCCGGCAGCATCCTGATGATCAACGAAGTATACCGCTATAAGCTTACCGTCAAGTGCCGCAACGACAAGCGCTTCCGCGCGCTGCTGCGCAAGGTGCTGGGCCTGTACGAGCAGGAAAAGCTGCCCGCCAAGGCCTCCGCTGCCGTTGATATGCACTCCGACGGCGATATCTGAGATAGAGACAAAAGGAGAAGATCTATGGCTATCCGCAACATTGTCAAAGAGGGCGACCCCATCCTGAACAAGGTCTGCCGCCCTGTGACCAAATTCGACGAGCGTCTGGCCACATTGCTGGACGACATGCGCGAGACGATGATCCAGGCCGACGGCGTGGGCCTGGCCGGGCCCCAGGTGGGCATGCTGCGCCGCCTGTTCGTCGTGTGGGACACCACCGACGCCCCCGAGGAGATCCCCGAGGGCTACGAGTACAAGTTCATCGACTTCGTCAACCCCGAGATACTGGAGGTGTCGGAGGCGGAAGAGACCCACTACGAGGGCTGCCTGTCCTTCCCGGGGCACAACGGCGCGGTGACGCGGCCGGCGGCGGTGCGCGTCCGCGCGCAGGACCGCACCGGCGCATGGTTCGAGCTGGAGGCCGAGGGCCTGCTGGCGCGCTGCATCCAGCACGAGAACGACCATCTGGACGGCATCACCATCATGCAGTCCAGCGAGTATTTCTACGAGGACACCGAAGAGGGCAAGGAAGAGGCCCGCAAAGCAAAGGAGCGGCGGTAAATGCGCATCGTATTCATGGGCACGCCCGACATCGCGGCGGTCTGCCTGGAGGCGCTGTACGCCGCCGGGCACGAGATCTGCGCCGTCTACACCCGGCGGGATAAGCCGGTGGGGCGCAAGCAGGTGCTGACCCCGCCCCCGGTCAAGCAGGTGGCGCTGGCGCACGGCACGCCGGTGTTCCAGCCGCGCACGCTGCGGGACGGCGGCGAGGACGCAAACCTGCGCGCCCTCGCCCCGGAGCTGATCGTGGTGGTGGCCTACGGCTGCATCCTGCCGCAGTCGGTGCTGGACATCCCGCGCTTTGGCTGCATCAACCTGCATGTGTCGCTGCTGCCGAAGTACCGGGGCAGCGCGCCGGTGCAGTGGGCCGTCCTGAACGGCGACGCCGAGACGGGCGTCTCGATCCAGCAGATGGACGCCGGCCTGGACACCGGGGACGTGCTGGCGTGCGAGAAGATCGCCATCGGCCCCGAGGAGACCAGCGGCGAGCTGTTCGACCGCGTCACGGCCGTGGGCGCGCGCGTGCTGTGCGAGACCCTGCCCAAAATCGAGGCCGGCAGCCTGACGCCCGCCCCCCAGGACCACGCCGCCGCGACGCTGGCCCCCATGCTGACGAAGGAGCTGGCGGAGTTCCGCTTTACCGACAGCGCCGCCCACATCCACAACTGGGTGCGCGGCATGAACCCCTGGCCCGCGGCCTGGTTCGTCACCAGCGGCGGGCGCAAGGTCAAGGTGCTGGAATGCCGCCTTGCGGCAAAGAGCGGCGCGCCCGGCCGGGTGCTGGCCACCAAACCCCTGACCGTGGCCTGCGGCGAGGGCGCCGTGGAGCTGCTGCGCGTGGTGCCCGAAGGCTCGAAGCCGATGGAGGGCAGCGCCTTCGCGGCCGGGCTGCGGCTCAAGGCGGGGGACAGCCTTTGAGGCCCGCCGGGCCCCGGGCGGCCGCCGTCGCGGCCCTCGTCCATCAGGAGCAGGGGGGCTACGCCAACCTTGTCCTGGACGCAGAGCTGGACCGCAGCGGCCTTGCCGGGCGGGACCGCGCCTTTGCCGGGGCGGTCTTTTACACCACGGTGGAAAAGCAGGCCGCCCTCGACTATATCCTGGGCCGCTTTTTGCCCAAAGGGGTGGCGAAGCTCGACCCGCCGGTCCGGGCCATCCTGCGCAGCGGCCTGGCGCAGGCGCGCTATATGCAGGTGCCGGCGTCCGCCGCCGTCAATGAGGCGGTGGGCCTGACCCGCGCCTTCGGCAAGGGCAGCGCGGCGGGGCTGGTCAACGCCGTGCTGCGCAAGGCCTGCGCCTACGACCTGGACGCCGCCGTCTTTGCCGATGAGACCGAGCGCCTGATGGTGCTGGGCTGCGCCGGGCGGGATGTGGCGGCCTTCCTGCGCCAATACTACCCCGATGAGGCCCTGCGCATCCTGACTGCCGCCGCCGACGGCGGGCGCAGCGCGCTGCGGGTCAACCCGCTGCGGACGAGCCCGGAGGCCCTGGCCGCCCTGCTCGCCGCCGAAGGCGCCGCGGCGGAGCCGGGCGCCGTGCCGGGCAGCCTGCTGGCCCGCTTCGACGGCAGCCCCGCGGGGACCGAGGCCTTCCGCCGGGGGCTGTACCACGTCGAGGGCCAGGCCAGCCAGCTGGCGGCTTTGTGCCTTGGGGCAAAGCCGGGGCAGACCGTCCTCGACCTGTGCGCCGCGCCGGGCGGCAAGAGCCTGACCATCGCGCAGGAGATGCAGGACCGCGGCCGCCTGATCAGCTGCGACGTGACCGAAAAGCGCGTGGGCCTGATCCGCGCCGCGGCCGGGCGGATGGCCCTGGCCTGCATCGAGACGGCGGTGAACGACGCCGCCGTGCCGAACCCGGCCTTCCCGCCGGCGGACCGCGTGCTGGCCGACGTGCCCTGCAGCGGCCTGGGCATCCTGGGCAAAAAGCCCGATATCCGCTACAAAAGCCTGGATAAGGCCCGCCACGCCGAGCTGCTGGCCACCCAGCGGGCCATACTCGACTGCGCCGCGGGCTACCTCAAGCCGGGCGGGCGGCTGGTCTATTCCACCTGCACCATCCACCCGGCGGAGAACGAGGAGCAGGTGCGCGCCTTCCTGGCGCGGCGGCCGGATTTCCGCGTCGTGCGGCCGGAGCCAGCCTTCCCCGCGGGGATGGAGTACGGGCCCTATGGCGCGCTGTCGGTGCCGGGGCGGGCCGGTTTGGACGGATTTTTCATCTGCGTGATGCGGCGGGACGGATAACGCCGCCGAGGAGGACGATATGGAACAAAAACGCTGCATCTCATCCCTGACGGCCGAAGAGCTGGCCGCCGAACTGAAGGCGATGGGCCAGCCGGCCTTCCGCGCAAAGCAGATCTTCCACTGGCTGCACCAGAAGCTGGCTGATAGCTTCGCCGCCATGACCGACCAGCCCAAGGCCCTCATCGCCCAGCTGGAGGAGCGCTTCTACATCGCCGCGCCCGTCATCGAGCGCCGCCAGGAGGCGAAGGACGGCACCGTCAAGTACCTGCTGCGCATGGCCGACGGCAACTGCATCGAGACGGTGGTCATGCGCTACCACTACGGGCCCACCGTCTGCGTGTCCACCCAGGTGGGCTGCCGGATGGGCTGCCGCTTTTGCGCCTCGACCCAGGCGGGCCGGGTGCGCGACCTGGAGGCGGGGGAGATCTGCGCCGAGGTCTATACCGCCCAGAAGGACATAGGGGAGCGCATCTCCCACATCGTACTGATGGGCATAGGCGAGCCGCTGGACAACTTCGACGAGGTGATGAAGTTCCTCTCCCTCATCTCGTCGTCGGAGGGCGTCAACATCGGCATGCGCAACATCAGCCTGTCCACCTGCGGCATCGTGCCGCAGATCGACCGCCTGGCCCAGCGCAAATTGCAGCTGACGCTGTCCATCTCGCTGCACGCGCCGAACGACGCCATCCGCAGCCAGATGATGCCGGTGAACAACGCCTACCCCGTGGCCCAGCTGATGGACGCGGTGCGCCGCTACCAGGACACCACCGGCCGCCGGGTCAGCTTTGAATACTCGATGGTGCGCGGGGTGAACGATACCGACGCCTGCGCGAAGGAGCTGGCCCGCCTGATCCGCGGCATGGGGGCCCATGTCAACCTGATCCCCATCAACCCCGTGGACGGCAGCCCCTATTCGGCCACCGACGCCGAGAACTTGCGCCGCTTCCAGGCGAAGCTGACGGCCCTTGGGGTGAACGCGACGGTCCGCCGCCGCCTTGGCAGCGAGATCAGCGCCGCGTGCGGCCAGCTGCGCCGCGAAGAAATGGACGCGGCGGCCCGCGCCGAAGCGCCACAGTAAGAAGGAGAAGCCTATGAAACTTGCAGGGAAAACCGATGTGGGCCGCATCCGGCGCGAGAACCAGGACGATTTCCGCGCCGGGGAGCTGCCCGGCGGCGCGGCCTGGGGCCTCGTCTGCGACGGCATGGGCGGCGCGCGGGGCGGGCGCGAGGCCTCGCACGGGGCGTGCGACGTCATCGAGCGCTGCTTCCAGGAGCAGTACGCCCGCTGCGCCCCCGGCGGGGAGGAGCAGTTCCTGACCCAGGCGCTGGAAAACGCCAACCACTTCATCTTCCAGAAATCCGCCCAGGACGAGGCGCTGGCCGGCATGGGCACCACGGTGGTCTGCGCTTTGGTGCGCGACGGCCGGGCCCACATCTGCCACGCGGGCGACTCGCGGGCGTACCTGTTCCACGCGGGGCGGCTGCACCAGCTGACGCACGACCACTCCTATGTGCAGGAGCTGGTGGACTGCGGCACCATCACCCCCGAAGAGGCCGAACACCACCCCCAGAAGAACATCATCACCCGGGCGCTGGGGGTGGATTACCGCCTTGCGCCCGACTGCACCTCGGTGGTGGTGGTGAAGGGGGATATCCTGCTGCTGTGCTCGGACGGGCTGACGAACGCGCTGCCCGGCGCGAAGATCGAGGCGATCCTGTCCAAAGCGCCCTTCTACGACCTGCCCGACCACCTGGTCGAGGCGGCCAACGCGGCGGGCGGCCCCGACAACATCACCGCCCTGCTGCTGGGCGCCGAAGGGGAGGAGGCGCGGCATGGATAAGCTGATCGGCAAAAAGCTGGACGGCCTGTACGAGGTGAAGGAGCTGATCGGCACAGGCGGCATGGCCAACGTCTACAAGGCCGTGGCCCTGGG
Source organism: uncultured Faecalibacterium sp. (assembly GCA_944387975.1). Classification (GTDB taxonomy): domain Bacteria; phylum Bacillota; class Clostridia; order Oscillospirales; family Ruminococcaceae; genus Faecalibacterium. The sequence continues at coordinate 5,408 of CALXGZ010000196.1, read as the reverse complement.
CCAGAACGGCCCCGTCCCCGCCGGTACGGTGGTGGCCGTCAAGGTGCTGCGGGCCGAGTATATGCACGACCCGGACCTGGTCAACCGCTTCAAGAACGAATCGAAGGCCATCTCCCTGCTGCACCACCCGAACATCGTCAAGGTATACGACGTGTCGGTCACCGACCGGCTGCAATATATCGTGATGGAGTACGTCAACGGCATGACCCTGCGCGCCTACCTCAACGAGCGCGGCGGCAAGCTGAGCAGCCGGGAGACGGTGCACTTCATCTCGCAGATCCTGCAGGCGCTGGACCACGCCCACCGCAACGGCGTCGTCCACCGGGACGTGAAGCCCCAGAACATCATGCTGCTGGACAGCGGCCAGCTGCGCATGATGGATTTCGGCATCGCGCGCATCTCCCGGGCCGAAAACCAGCTGCTGGCCGGCAAGGCGATGGGCAGCGTGCACTATATCAGCCCGGAGCAGGCGCGCGGCGAGGTGACCGGCCCCCAGAGCGATATCTACTCGGTGGGCGTGATGATGTACGAGATGCTGTCCGGCCGGCTGCCCTTTGACGGCGAGGACGCGGTCAAGGTGGCCCTCAAGCAGATCGCCGACACCCCCCGCCCCCTGGCGGAGGCCGCGCCCGACACCCCCCGCGCGCTGGTGGAGATCACCGAAAAGGCGATGGCAAAGCTGCCGGCCAACCGTTACGCCAGCGCCAGCGAGATGCTGGACGCGCTGCGCCGCTACGTGCAGGACCCGGACGTGGTCTTTGCCTACAAGTATATCACGGAGGAAGCACCTGCAAAGGTGGTGAAACAGACAATGAGCCAGAAAAAAGACAGTGCCGGGGCCGGCGCGCGCCCGGCCCAAAAGCGCAGGAAAAAGCGCTCGGTATTCATCCCGGTGCTGCTGGGCATCACGGTGGCCTTCGCGCTGGCCTGCGCGGCGCTGTGCTATATGATCCTGCGCAACGCCAACAACCTCTTTACCGATCAGAAGGCCGACATCGTCCTGGAGGACTTTGTGGGCATGACCCGCGCCGAGGCCGAGGCCAGCGCCCAGATCAGCGGCGGGCAGATCAACGTCGACTGGGTGGAGGAGTACAGCAGCACCTACGGCGAGGGCTATATCTATAAGCAGTCCCCCACCGGCGGGCGCAACATCCGCGAAGGGCAGACCGTCACCCTGACCGTCAGCCTGGGCACCCAGTACGTGACCATCCCCGACGTGACGAACTACGTGCAGGCCGACGCCGAACAGCTGCTGCGGGACAGCGGCCTGTCGGTGCTGGTGGTGCAGAACGTCGAGCCCTCGGTGGCGGTGGGCGCGGTCATCCGCACCGAGCCCGCGGCCGGGACAAGCGTCGCGGCCGGCAGCACCGTGGTGGTCTACGTCAGCCGCCAGCAGGTGGCCACCACCACCACCGTGCCCTCGGTGGTGGGCCTGACGGTGGAGGACGCCCGCACCCTGCTGGTGCAGAACCGCCTGACCCTGGGCAGCCAGACCCAGGCCTACAGCGACCAGCCGGAGGGCACCGTCATCGCGCAAGAGACGGCCGCCGGCGCCACCGTCAAGTTCAACACACGGGTCAACGTGACCGTCTCCGCCGGGCCGGAGCCCCTGCCCGAACCCGAAGCCCCCAGCACCCCCGAAGGCGGCGGCGACTGGTGGGAGGACCTGTGGGGCGGCGGCTCGTCCTCGTCCTCTTCCTCCGCGCCGGAGGGCGGCGGCTCGTCCTCGAGCGAGCCGGGCCTGATCTGGCCCTGGGACTGGTTTTGACGGGGGCGGCCGATGGACGGATATATCATGAAGGGGATCGGCGGCTTTTACTACGTCAAGACCCCGGAGGGCATCGTCGAGTGTAAGGCCCGCGGCATCTTCCGCAAGCAGAAGCGCAGCCCGGTGGCCGGGGATGAGGTCAGCCTCGCCGTCGAGAACGGCGCGGCCGTCATCGCTGAGATCGCCCCGCGCAAAAACGTCTTTGTACGCCCGCCGGTGGCAAACCTGGACGTGCTGTTCCTTGTGGCCAGCACCACCCAGCCCAGCCCCAGCACCCTGGTGCTGGATAAGCTGTCGGCCATCGCGGTGGACAAGGGCGTGCAGCCGGTCGTCGTCTGCACCAAGGGGGACCTGGCCGGGGCCGGGGCCCTGCAGCGGGCCTACGACAAATCGGGCCTGCCCTTTATCAAGATCGATTACGCCACGGGCGAGGGCCTGGACGAGGTGAAGGGCTGGATCAGCGGCCGGCTGTGCGCCTTCTGCGGCAACTCGGGGGTGGGCAAGTCCACGCTGCTCAACGCCCTGCTGCCCGAGGCCGGGCGCGAGACCGCCGCCATCAGCCGCAAGCTGGGCCGCGGCCGCCACACCACCCGCGAGGTGACCATCTTCGAGGCCTTTGGCGGGCGCATCGCCGACACGCCGGGCTTTGCCAGCCTGGAGGCCGGGCGGGCCGGCTTTATCCCGAAGGAGAACCTGGAGCACGCCTTCCCGGAGTTTGCGCCCTACCTGGGCAAGTGCCAGTTCACGGGCTGCTCGCACCGCAGCGAGAAGGGCTGCGCCGTCCGCGCCGCGCTGGCGGCGGGGGCGCTGTCCCAAAGCCGCTACGACAGCTACTGCGCCATGTACGACGAGGTGAAGGACGTCAAGGACTGGGAACAGCCCAAATGGCAGGAACCAAAACTGTAAAGGAGGGGGCGCTATGGCGCGCTGCGTCATCGTTTCGGCCTGCCCGGTCAGCCCGGCGCTGGCCGGCTTGCTGCGGCCGGACGACTACCTGATCGCCTGCGACGCGGGCTACCGCAACTGTGCGGCGCTGGGCCGCCGGCCCGACGCCGTGGTGGGGGACTTCGACTCGGCCCCGCAGCCCGCGGCGGCGGGGGAGGGGGGGGTGGTCCTGCCCCACGACAAGGACGACACCGACACCGAATATGCGGCCAGGCTTGCCGCCCGCGAGGGCTACGGCGAAGTGCTGCTGCTGGGCTGCCTCGGCGGCAAGCGGCTGGAGCACACCCTCGCAAACCTTGCCACCGGCCTCGGCCTCGAGCAGCGGGGCCTGCGGGCCACATTGCAGGACGAGCGCAGCCGGGTGAGCTACCTGCTGCCCGGCGAAGAGCGCCGCTACCCGAAGGGGGAGTACTTCTACCTGTCGGTCTTCCCGCTGGAAGGGCGGGCCGAGGGCGTATACATCCGCGGCGCCTTCTACGAGCTGACGGACGCCGTGCTGACCGCGGGCTACCCCCTCGGCGTCAGCAACGAGTACGCCCCGGGCTCCGGCTGCATCACGCTGTCGGTGAAAAAGGGCGCGCTGGCCGTCATCGAGACCAAAGCGGACTGAAAGCAGGAACATCCCCGCCCCGTTTTGCTTATAATAGAGCAAACGAGCGAAAGGCAGGGAGCGCGTATGCAGTTCATCGTCATCAAAAGCCCGAAGTGCCTGGCCGGCTTATTGCGGCTGATCTTCGGCATCAAAAAAGAAGAGAGAAGCTGACCTAAGGCCCGGCGCTGCGCAGCGCCGGGCCTTTTGCGTTCTTTTTGCCCCGGGCGGCGCATACAGTGGAATATGCGATGAGCAAGAGGGACAGGAAAGGAGCGCCATAACGATGGAACTGAAGGTTTACCGCGATACCCTCTGCGCCGGGGGCGGCTGCTGCACCGTCAAGGCGGAGATACCGCTTGAGACCGAGATCCTCATCTCGGACTATTTGCCGCAGGTATTCAAGGTGGTCAAGTGCTTTGCGCGGCCCGTGGTCCTGCAAAAGCAGCTGCAGCCCGGCCGGCTGAGCCTGGAGGGCTATGTCCGCTGCACCGTCTATTACCAGGGGGAGGATGGGGCGGGCCTGTGCCAGGCCGAGCAGAAACTGCCCTTCAGCCGGGCGCTGGAGCTGCCCGGCTTCGACTTTGTGGCCTGGAGCGCCGCGGTGGAAGGGCAGACCGAGTACATCAACTGCCGGGCCGTCAACCCGCGGCGCATCGAGGTGCGGGGCGCTTACGGGCTGGTGGCGTCGGTGTATACGCAGCAGAGCGCCGAGGCCGTCACCGCGCTGAGCGGCTGCGGCATCCAGCAGCGGCAGGTCACGCTGCGGGGGGTGCGGCGGGCCGCCGTGCTGGATAAGCTGTTTGCGGCCGAGGGGACGGCGGCCTTCCCCGAGCCGCCCGCCACCGTGCTGGAGATCAGCGGCAGCGCCGCCGTCAGCGAGGTCAAGCTGCTGGAAGGCAAGGCCGTCGTCAAGGGCGAGATCCGCGCCCACTGCGCCTGGAAGGCCCAGGCCAGCCCCGCGCTGCAAAGCCAGGAGGCGTCGCTGCCCTTCAGCCAGATTTTGGACATCGAGGGGCTGGGCGGCGATTGCAGCTGCCTGTGCGCGGTGGAGCCGGTGGGCTTTACCCTGGCGGAAGGGCAGGAGGGCGGCCCCGCCCGCCTGAGCGCCACCGCCATGCTGCACCTGCGCGCCTGGCGGCCCTATGAGCTGGCCTGTGTGGCGGACGCCTTTTCGACCCAGTGCGAGGTGCAGTGCGAGACGGCCAGCCTGACCGCCGAGCAGCTGGCCTGCACCCTGGACGAGACGGCCAGCGTGCGCTGTTCGGGGCCGCTGCCCGACGAGGAGACCCGCTTGCTGGCCTGCTTTGCGTCCTTTGGGCCGGCCCGGCTGGAGACGGAGGGCGAGGCCCCCGTGCTGAAAGCGCGGGTGGAGGTGACGGCCTTCGGGCAGAACAGCCTTGGGGAGATCGACAGCTACGACAAAAGCGCGGAGCTGGCCCTGCCGCTGCCGGGCTGCCCGGCGGGGGCGGAGGGCTACCCCGAGTGCTGGCTGTCGGCCGAGCAGCTGGAGGCCAGCTGCGCCGGCGGCCAGCTGGAAGTGACGGTGGGGGCCCGGGTGCAGGGGGCCGTGCTGACGCGCAGCAGCATGCCCTGTCTGTGCGGGGCCGAGGCCGGCGCGCCGCTGGCCGCCGCCGACCCGGATATCTCGCTGCGGGTGTACTATGCCCAGGCCGGCGAGGCGCTGTTCGACATCGCGCGGCGCTACCATGTCTCGCCGGCGCAGATGCTGGCGGCGAACGGCCTGGACGCCCAGGCCGAGACCCTGACGGCCCCCTGCCGCCTGCTGGTGCCCGGGGCCCCCGGCCACTGACCGGGCAACTGAAAGGAGGCCATACCTTGGAACAAGCTGCACTTTACCGCGAGATCGGCCAGCGGACCGGCGGCGACATCTACATCGGGGTGGTGGGCCCCGTCCGCAGCGGCAAAAGCACCTTTATCAAGCAGTTCATGCAGGCGCTGGTGCTGCCCGAGCTGGACGGCGCGGCCGCCGCCCGCGCCAGGGATGAGCTGCCCCAGCCCGCCGCGGGCCGCACCATCATGACCACCGAGCCCACGTTCATCCCCTAGGCCGCAGTGACCATCCAGCTGGATGGCGGGGGCGAG
>CALXGZ010000195.1 GCA_944387975.1 uncultured Faecalibacterium sp. | reverse complement strand
TCGTACAGGAACTTATGCCAGAAGCGGCTGTACAGCAGGTGCAGGGTGGTGTGCTCCATGCCGCCGTTGTACCAGTCCACCGGGGACCAGTACTCCAGCGCCTCCTTCGAGGCCAGGGCCTCGCTGTTGTGGGGGTCCATATAGCGCAGGAAGTACCAGGACGAGCCGGCCCACTGGGGCATGGTGTCGGTCTCGCGCACGGCGGGGCCGCCGCAGCAGGGGCAGGTGGTCTTGACCCAGTCGGTGTGGCGGGCCAGGGGGCTTTCGCCGTCGGGGCCGGGCTCAAAGTCCACGATGTCGGGCAGCGTCAAAGGCAGGCTGCTCTCGGGCAGGGGCTGCCAGCCGCACTTTTCGCACTTGACCATGGGGATGGGCTCGCCCCAGTAGCGCTGGCGGCTGAAGACCCAGTCGCGCAGCTTGTAGTTGACCTTGCGGTGGCCGGCGCCCTTTTCTTCCAGCCAGGCGATCATCTTCTCCTGCGCCTCGCGCACCGGCAGCCCGTCCAGGAAGCCGGAGTTGACCAGCGTGCCGGTGGCCACGTCGGTGAAGGCCTCCTTATCCAGGTCGGAGGCCGTCTTGCCCTTGACCACCTCGACGATGGGCAGGCCGAACTTTTTGGCGAACTCCCAGTCGCGGCTGTCGTGGGCGGGCACGGCCATGATGGCGCCGGTGCCGTAGGTGGCCAGCACGTAGTCCGAGATGAAGATGGGGATCTCCTGGCCGTTGACGGGGTTGATGCCGTTCACGCCGTCGAGGCGCACGCCAGTCTTTTCCTTGTTGATCTCGGTGCGCTCAAAGTCGCTCTTGCGGGCGGCCTCGGCCTGGTAGGCCTTGACCTCGGCCGCGTTCTTGATCAGGCCCTCGTCCATCCAGCGGGCCAGCAGCGTATTCTCCGGCGAGAGCACCATGTAGGTCGCGCCGAACAGCGTGTCGCAGCGGGTGGTGTAGACGGTCAGCTTGTCGCCGGTGGTGGTGCCGAAGTCGATCTCGGCGCCGTAGCTGCGGCCGATCCAGTTCTTCTGCTGGGTGACGACGCGGTCGATGAAGTCCAAATCGTCCAGCCCGTCGATCAGCTTGTCGGCGTAGTCGGTGATCTTCAGCATCCACTGGCTCTTGACGCGGTGCACCACCTCGCTGCCGCAGCGCTCGCACACGCCGTTGACCACTTCCTCGTTGGCCAGCACGCACTTGCAGCCGGTGCACCAGTTGACGTTCATCTCTTTCTTGTAGGCCAGGCCGTGCTTGTACAGCTGCAAAAAGATCCACTGCGTCCACTTGTAGTACTCGGGGTCGGTGGTGTTCACCTCGCGGTCCCAGTCGAAGGAGAAGCCCAGGGATTTGAGCTGCGCGCGGAAGCGGTCCACGTTCTTCTTCGTCACGATGGCCGGGTGGATGTGGTTCTTCATCGCGTAGTTCTCGGTGGGCAGGCCGAAGGCGTCCCAGCCCATCGGGTACAGCACGTTGTAACCGCACTGGCGGCGGCGGCGCGCCACCACGTCCAGCGCGGTGTAGCTGCGGGGGTGGCCCACGTGCAGCCCGGCCGCCGAGGGGTAGGGGAACTCCACCAGGGCGTAGAACTTGGGTTTGGTGCGGTCGATCTCGGCGTGGAAGGTCTTTTCGTCCTCCCAGACCTTCTGCCACTTGGCCTCCACGGCCTTGTAATCATACTTCATCTCGTCTCAGCTCCCGTTTTTACTTACTGCATATATCCTTTCCCGCGCGGGGGTTCAGGCCTGTGCGTCCTCGCCGGCATCCAGCCACTGCGACACGTCCACCGACTCGGCGTCGGCCCACAGGTGCTAGAGGTCGTAGTAGGTGCGGGTGACCGGCACGAACACGTGCACGATGACGCCCGAGTAATCCAGCAGGATCCAGTTTTTCGAGTCGAAGCCCTCGGTGTGGTAGGGCTCGACCCCCTCCTGGGACAGCTGAAACTGCACCTCGTCGGCCAGCGAGGCCACCTGCGTGGTGGAGGTGCCCGACGCGATGACGAAGTAATCGGTCAGGACGGTCAGGTCCTGCACCTTCAGCACCCGCAGCTGCTGGGCCTTTTTCTGGTCCAGGATCTTGGCGATGCGGATGGCCAGGGTCTTGCTGTCGTTCAGATTTTCCATAAGTTCCCTTTCTGTCTAGATTTTTACAGACTTTATTCGGCTGCCGGCGCGCCCTGGCCGCCGGCGGGCTGGCCGTCGGTGGTCACCGCGCCCTGCACGTCGGTGTCGCCTTCCAGGATGGCGTCGTCGGATTCCTTATCCAGCTGGCCCACGAACTGGATGTTCGCGCTGGTGGACACCGACCCGTGGGGCCAGTCGTCGGTGACGAGGTTCAGCTCCTCCTCGCTGACGGGGCCGGTGTAGGTGCGGAAATAAGTGTTCAGCAGCTCGGCGATGGACCCGGCGTCCGGCACCACGCAGGAATACCCCGCGAAGCTGTCGGTCGCGCCCACGAAGGGCACCCCGCCCGAAAAGACAGGCGTCTGGGCGATCATGATGTTGGCGCTGTCGATGCGCATGAAGGACACCGCCAGCTTGCCCAGGGTGACCAGGTCCATATCGGTCTGGATATAGTTGTTGAACACGAGGGGCATCTGGTTCAAAATATCCTGGATGCCCATCGAGCGGGCCCGCTTGAACAGGGCCGCGTAGAAGTAGCGCTGCATGTTCAGCCGGTCGATGTCGGCGTTCTCATAGCCCTCGCCGTGGCGGTTGCGCACGAAGAACTCCGCCGAGGCGCCGTCCAGGTTGCGGTAGCCCTTGGCCAGGAAGCTGCCGTTGTACTCCATATCGCGGGGGATATACACCTCGATGCCGCCGAAGTTGTCCACCACCTCGGTGAGGGCCTCCATGTTGATGGTGACGTAGTAGTCGATGGGCAGCTTGTATTGGTCGTAGATGACCTCGGCCAGGGCCGCGATGCTGCCCCCGTTGGACAGCGCCACCGAGTTGATCTGGTAGTTCGAGGCCTTGTAGGTCTTGCCGCTGGAGAGGGTGACGGTGCGGTTCGAGGTGCTGACGAGGGTGTTGCGGGGGATCTGCAGCATGCGCAGCGCCCCGCCCTTGATGTCGAACTGGCAGTACAGGATCATGTCCGTCATGCCGTCGTTGGAGCCGTCGTTCGAGTACGCGCGCCCCTCCTCGTAGTCGATGCCGCACACGAGGATGTTCACCACGTCGCCCTTGTACTCTTCCAGCGTCTGGATCTCCTCCACGATGGAAGGCGCGTCCGACTCGGGGCGGATGCTCTCCTGCACGCGGTTGACGTAGTTGACGGCGTACACCACGCCGCAGCCCACCAGCGCCATGCAGCCCAGCACCACGGCCAGCGGCAGCCACAAGGGCGAGCGGCGGCGCTTTTTCCGGCGTTTGGCGCCGGCGCTGTGGCGGGGCGGCTCCTTGCCGCCGCTGCCGCCGGCGGCGCTGCGGGCGGGCGCTTCGCTGCGGCGGGGGGCCGCCGGGGCCTGCGCCTCGCTGGGCGCAGGGCGGAAAAAGCTCTGGCCGTCGTCCTCCTGGGGGGCCGGGCCGGGCAGCGGCGCGTCCGGGCTTTTGGGCGGAACGCCGCCCCCCGCGCCGCCCCCTGCCGTAGGCGTACCCAGTGAACGGTCTGTATTGATGCGGCGGGGCGTTCCACTCATAGTCGTATCTCCTTGATGTGCGATGTAAAAAAACAGTCTTGTTACAGTATAGCATTCTCGGGCAGAATCTGCAACAACCTGCCCTGCCTTTTACGAAAGCTTCACCGGCTCGCCCCGGGCGGCCAGCAGCCGGGCAAAATCGTCCCGGGCGGCGGCGGACATGGGGTCCAGCGGCTTGCCCCCGTGCTTGACGAAGGCCACCGACTCGTTCAGCGCGGCCAGCATGGCGCGGTCGATATCCTCGAAGGCCAGCTTGCGCAGCGAGCCGACCCCGTCGAAGTCGCGCTCGGCGCTGGTCATATCCGCCAAAAAGAGGATCTTGTCCAAAAGGCTCATGCCGGGCTTGCCCGCCGTGTGGCAGGCCACCGCCGACAGCACCGCCTCGTCCGTGACGCCCCACTCGGTCCGCGCCAAAATGGCCGCGCAGACCCCGTGCCAGATGGGCGTGGGGCGGTACTCGGTGTCCCCCGCCAGGTCCGGGTGGGCCCGCAGCAGGGCCAGCTGTTCGGCGGTGGGCATCTCCTTGGCGGCGTCGTGCAGCAGGGCGGCCAGGGCGGCCTGGTCCTGGTCCGCGCCGTAGTGCGCCGCCAGCTTGACGGCCATTTTTTCCACGTTCAGGGTGTGGCGGTAGCGCTTGTCGCCCAGCCGCTTGCGGGCAAGGGCTTTTGCTTGCTTGAGGTCCATAGTGGGGGCTCCTTTCGCAGATCTATTCGTCTTCGGGGTGGCGGCAGCGGCGGGGCGGCTCGGGCGCTTCGCCGCCGGCGTACAGCCCCTCGCGCCGGATCAGCTGCCACACCGCGGCGGGCAGGTCGGCGGCGCAGTCCTCGCCGGCGGCCAGGCGGCGGCGCAGCGTGCTGCTGGCCATGGGCAAGGCCTGCACCGGGGCCAGCAGGATATGGCTGCCCGCCGGGTCCAGGCTGCGGGCCGCGGCGTGCAGGGCGCTGTCGTCCCCGATCTCGCGGCTGACCACCACCAGGCGCGCCAGGCGCAGGATGTCCTGCCAGCGGTACCACTCCCGGAAGGTCTCCAGCATGTCGCTGCCCACCGCGAGGTACAGCGTCGCGCCCGGCCAGCGCCGCGCCAGCATCTCGAGGGTGAGGACGGTGTAGTTGCGCCGCCCGCTCGCGGCCTGCCCGATCTCCCAATCGCTGACTTCGATCCGGGCGAGGCCCAGCTCGCCTTCCAAGGCGGCAAAGCAGCGGCACATCTCCAGCCGCAGGGCGGCGGGGGTGGCGCTGGCGGCCTTGTGGGGCGGCACGCCCGCCGGCATCACCACGGTCAGGTCCGGCATGACGCGGGCCGCGGCGGCCCGCAGATTGTTCAGGTGGCCGTTGTGGGGCGGGTCGAAGGTGCCGCCGTACAAAAGCACTTTCATTTCAGCAGGTCAGCGTAGGCGCTGTCCTTCTTCTTTTGCAGGTAGAGCACGAACTTTGAGCCGATCACCTGCACGCAGTCGGCCCCGGTGGCCCCGGCCAGCAGCACCGACGCCTCCCGGGCGTTGTACATGCTGGTCTCCAGCACCTTCAGCTTGATCAGCTCCCGCGCGTCGAGGCAGTTTTTCACCGCGTCGATCAGGCTCTGGTCGATCTCCCCTTTGCCGATCTGAAAGACCGGGTCCATCGTATTGGCTTTGCCGCGCAGGATGGCGCGCTGTTTACTTGTAAGCATAATTTTCTCCAATCCATTCATCTTAGGCTCCCACGCGTGCGGGGCACGAACAGCGACCGCTGCCAGTGGCAGAAACAGGGAGCTGTGCGTGGCGCAGCGCTCCGGTTTTTGCAAGCGCCTACTTTGGCGCGAAGCAAAAACCGGTCAAGCGCAAGAGGGAGCGAGGGGGGTCACTTCAAAAAATCAGGCAGCTCCGCCTCCAGCGCCTCGAGGGCGCGGCCGCGGTGGCTGATGGCGTCCTTTTCGGCGGGGGTCAGCTGGGCGTAGCTGGCGCCCTCGGTGTTGGGGCGCTTGCCGCCGCCCTCCACCCCGCGCTCGTCGGGGATGAACAGCGGGTCGTAGCCGAAGCCGTAATCCCCCGGCAGCCGCGCGAAGGCCACGCGGCCCGGGCATTCGCCCATGCAGGTCAGGGCCGCGCCCCCCGGCAGCATGAAGCACACCGCCGAGACGAACTTTGCCCCGCGCCTGCCCGCCGGGACGTTCTGCATCGCCTCCAGCAGCTTGTCGTTGTTGGCCTCGTCGTCGCCGTGGCGGCCGCAGTAGCGGGCGCTGTGGACGCCCGGCGCGCCGCCCAGCGCCTCCACGCACAGGCCCGAGTCGTCGGCGACGGTGGGCAGGCCGCTGGCCGCGGCGAAGGCCACCGCCTTGATGGCCGCGTTTTCGGCGAAGGTCTCGCCTGTCTCCTCCGGGTCCAGGTCGAGGCCCAGCTCCTTCTGGCTGAGGACCTGGTGGCCCTGTTTTTCCAAAATGCGGCGCAGCTCCTTGAGCTTGCCGGGGTTGCCGGTGGCAGCGCAGATCTTCATGCTCAGCTCCTCCATTTGCGGGGCAGCAGCTCTTCCACAAAGCCGGCCGCGTCGAAGGGCAGCAGGTCGTCGATGGCCTCGCCCACGCCGATGAAGCGCACCGGCAGGCCCAGCCGCTGCTTGACCGCCACGACGCAGCCGCCCTTGGCGGTGCCGTCCAGCTTGGTCAGGATGACGCCGCTGGCGTCGGCGGCCTTGCAGAACTCCCGCGCCTGGCTGATGGCGT
>CALXGZ010000194.1 GCA_944387975.1 uncultured Faecalibacterium sp. | reverse complement strand
ACACTTTCCGGGCGAGGGCAGCAACCCCTGACCGGCCGCAAGGCCGGCGGCGCCGCCGCAGGACGCGCATTTCCTGCGGCGGCTTTGCCGTTTTCTGCCCCGGGCGCCCCGGCGCATATATGCTGATCTGAAAGGAGCCGACCATGGCTGAACAACTCTGGAAGGGCCGCTTTGCCAAGGCGGTGGACTCCCGCGTGAACGATTTCAACTCCTCCATCCGCTTCGACCAGCGGATGATCGCCCAGGACATGAAGGGCAGCGGCGTCCATGCCGCCATGCTGGCCCGGCAGGGCATCATCTCCGAGGTCGACTGCGAGGCCATCCTGGGGGGCCTGGCCTCCATCGCCGACGACCTGGCCGCCGGCACGCTGGAGATCGACCCCAACGCCGAGGACGTGCACACCTTCGTCGAGCAGACCCTCACCGCCCGCATCGGCGACGCGGGCAAGCGCCTGCACACCGGCCGCAGCCGCAACGACCAGGTCGCCCTCGACATCCGCCTGACGCTGCGGGACGAGAGCGTCCGCCTGCAGGGCCTGATCGCGGAGCTGGTGCGCACGATCTGCAAGCAGGCGGAAGAGAACACCGCCTCCGTCATGCCGGGCTACACCCACTTGCAGCGGGCCCAGCCCGTCACCTTCGGCCACGCGCTGATGGCCTACGCCTGGATGCTGCTGCGGGATCTCGGCCGCTTTGTGGACGCCACCCGCCGCATGGACAGCCAGTGCCCGCTGGGCTCGGGCGCGCTGGCCGGCACCACCTACCCGCTGGACCGCGCCTTCACCGCCGAAAAGCTGGGCTTTGCCGCGCCCTGCCCCAACAGCATGGACGGCGTGTCGGACCGCGACTTCTGCATCGAGCTGGCGGCGGCCATCTCCACCTGCATGATGCACCTGTCGCGCCTGTCGGAGGAGATCATCCTCTGGTGCAGCTGGGAGTTCAAGTTCGTGGAGCTGGACGACGCCTTCACCACGGGCTCGTCCATCATGCCGCAGAAGAAGAACCCCGACGTCACCGAACTGATCCGCGGCAAGACGGGCCGCGTCTACGGCGACCTGAACACGCTGCTGGTGATGATGAAGGGCCTGCCCCTGGCCTACAACAAGGACATGCAGGAGGACAAGGAGGCCATCTTCGACGCGGTGGACACCCTGGCTTTGTGCCTGACCACCATCACCCCCATGCTGGCCACGATGCGCGCGCTGCCGGCCAACATGCGCCGCGCGGCGGCCGCCGGCTTCATCAACGCCACCGACTGCGCCGACTACCTGACGAAGAAGGGCATGCCCTTCCGCGACGCCTACAAGCTGACCGGCCAGATGGTGAGCGACTGCATCGCAAAGGGCAAGGTGCTGGAGGAGCTGACGCTGGACGCATTTAGGGCCTACAGCCCTCTGTTCGCGGAGGATATCTATGAGGCCATCGACCTTGTCAACTGCTGCGAGGGCCGCACCAGCTACGGCGGGCCCGGCGCGGCCAGCGTCCGGCTGCAGGTCAAGCAGGCGCGCGCCGCCCTGGCGGAATGGGAAGCGGGGGCGAAGGTATGAGCTATAAAGTATTCATCGACGGCTCGGCGGGCACCACCGGCCTGCGCATCGCCGGGCGGCTGGCCGGCCGGAGCGAGCTCGAGCTGCTGTCCATCGACGAGCTGGGCCGCAAGGACCTGGCCCGCCGGGCCGAGGCCATCAACGCGGCGGACCTGGCCTTCCTTTGCCTGCCGGACGCCGCCTCGCGGGAGATCGTGCCCCTGATCGACAGCCGCGTCAAGGTGCTGGACACCTCCACCGCCTTCCGCACCGCGCCGGGCTGGGCCTACGGCCTGCCCGAGCTGCACGGCCAGCGGGAGACGCTGCGCGCGGCCAGCCGCGTGGCGGTGCCGGGCTGCCACGCCACGGGCTTCATCGTGCTGGCGCGGCCCCTGGTGGAGCTGGGGCTGGTCCCGGCGGACTACCCCTTCACCTGCCACAGCCTGACCGGCTATTCGGGCGGGGGCAAAAAGATGATCGCCGAATACGAGGACGCCCGCCGGCCCGCCCTCTACAGTACGCCCCGGGCCTACGGCCTGACGCTGCACCACAAGCACCTGCCCGAGATGCAGGCCGTCTCCGGCCTGACCGCGCCGCCCGTCTTCTGCCCCATCGTGGACGACTACTATTCCGGCATGGAGGTGGCCGTCCCCCTGCGGATGGAGCTGCTGCCCGGCGTCACGCCGGCGCAGATCGCCGAGGCCCTGGCGGCGTACTACGCGGGCGAGGCGCTGTTCACCGTGCACGCGCTGGGCGAACTGCCCGCGGACGGCATGCTGGCCGCCGGCGCTTTGCAGGGCAGCGACCGCATCGAGCTGTACGCCGCCGCTAGCTGCGACGGCAGCCAGATGCTGCTGCTGTCGCTGTTCGACAACCTGGGCAAGGGCTCGTCGGGCGCGGCGGTGCAGTGCATGAACCTGCTGCTGGGCCTGGACGAGACGGCGGGGCTGGAATAAACGCGCCCCGCGCATCAACACATCAAACCGAGGGCCGAGGGCGCCATAGGAGGAGATAGCTATGCAGTATCAGGAGGTTGCCGGGGGCGTGTGCGCCCCCAAAGGCTTTGCGGCGGCGGGGGTCCACTGCGGCATCCGCCCCAACCACACGAAATATGACCTGGCCCTGATCAAGGCGGACGTCCGCTGCGCGGCGGCCGGGGTCTACACCACCAACAAGGTGTGCGGCGCGCCCATCACGGTGGACCGCGCCCACCTGGCCGACGGCTACGCCCAGGCCATCCTGGTCAACAGCGGCAACGCCAACACCTGCGCCGCCAACGGCGTGGCGCTTGCCGAGGAGTGCTGCCGCCTTGCGGGCGAGGCCCTGGGCGTGCCGGCCGCGGACGTGCTGCCGGCCTCCACCGGCGTCATCGGCCAGCCCATGACCATCGCGCCCTTTGCGGCGGGCATCCCGGCGGCGGCGGCCAAGCTGGCCCACAGCGCCGCGGCCAGCGCCGACGCGGCCACCGCCATCATGACCACCGACACCCACAAAAAGGAGTACGCCCTGCGCTTCGAGCTGGGGGGCGCGGTGTGCACCATCGGGGCCATCGGCAAGGGCAGCGGCATGATCGCGCCCAACATGGCCACGATGCTGGCCTTCTACACCACCGACGCCGCCGTCAGCCCGGCCATGCTGCAAAAGGCCCTGCGGCAGGTGGTGCCCGGCACCTACAACCAGATGAGCGTCGACCTGGACACCTCCACGAACGACACCCTGATCCTGATGGCCTCGGGCCTGGCGGGCAACGCGCCCATCGAGGCCGAGGGCGAGGACTACGACGCCTTTGTCGCGGCGCTGACGGCCATTGCCGAGCACATGTGCGCCGAGCACGCCGGCGACGGCGAGGGCGCCACCCACCTGATCACCTGCGAGGTGAGCGGCGCGCCCGATCTGAAGACGGCGCGGGCGGTGTCCCGCAGCGTCGTATGCTCGAACCTGTTCAAGGCGGCGGTCTTCGGCCGGGACGCCAACTGGGGGCGCATCCTCTGCGCCATCGGCTATACCCCGGGGGATTTTGCCATCGACAAGGTCTGCGTCTGGCTGTCCAGCGCGGCGGGCGAGGTGTACGTCTGCGAGAACGCCGCCTACCACCCCTACAGCGAGGAGGAGGCCGCGAAGGTGCTGGCCGAGCGCGACATCCTGGTGCGGGTGGACATGGGCCTGGGCGGCGCGTCCGCCAAGGCTTGGGGCTGCGACTTGACCTACGACTACGTGAAGATCAACGGCGATTACCGTACCTGAGAGGGGCGACGAGATGAAAAACGAAGAAATGGCCCGCCTCTTTTCGGAGGCGACGCCCTACATCCAGAAGTACCACGGCAAGACGATGGTGATCAAGTACGGCGGCAACGCCATGATCAACGAGACGCTGAAGGACGCCGTGATGAACGACCTGGTCACCCTGACGCTGCTGGGCGTGCGGGTGGTGCTGGTGCACGGCGGCGGGCCCGCCATCAACGAGATGCTGGACAAGGTGGGCGTCGAAAGCCGCTTTGAGGGCGGCCTGCGGGTGACCGACGGCCCCACGATGGAGATCGTGCAGCAGGTGCTGGCCGGCAAGGTGAACAAGGACCTGGTGGCAAAGCTGCGGGGCCGCGGCGTGGGCCTGTGCGGCATGGACGGCCAGATGCTGCGCTGCGCCGCGCTGGACAGCCGCCTGGGCTATGTAGGCGAGGTGACCCGCGTGGACACCACCCTGATCTCCAGCCTGCTGGACGGGGGCTACATCCCGGTCATCGCCACGGTGGGCATGGACGACCTGGGCCAGCCCTACAACGTCAACGCCGACACCGCCGCGGCGCAGATAGCCATCGCCCTCAAGGCCGAAAAGCTGGTGTCCATGACGGACATCGCGGGCCTTTTGCGCGACAAAGACGACGAGAGCACCCTCATCCCCGAGGTGGAAGTCAGCGAGATCGAGGGCTACAAGGCCGCCGGCATCATCGCGGGCGGCATGATCCCCAAGATCGGCGGCATGGCCGACGCCATCTACCAGGGCGTGCACGAGGCCGTGATCATCGACGGGCGCGTGCCCCACACGGTGCTGCTGGAATTGTTCTCGAACCGCGGCTCCGGCACGCGCTTTTACCGCAGAAGCCACAGAGAGTGAGGCAGGAACATGGATACTGAAAAAGTCATCGCGCGGGACAACAACTACGTCCTGCATACGTATAACCGCAACCCCATCGTGCTGGAAAAGGGCCACGGCCTGCACGCCTACGGCCCCGAAGGGCAGAGCTACCTCGACTTTACCAGCGGCATCGGCGTGAACAGCCTGGGCTACTGCGACCTGGAATGGGCCGAGGCCGTCTCGCGCCAGGCCCACAAGCTGCAGCACGCGTCGAACCTGTACTACACCGCCCCCTGCGGCAAGCTGGCCAAAAAGCTGTGCCGCCGCACGGGGATGAGCAAGGTGTTTTTCGCCAATTCCGGCGCAGAGGCGAACGAGGGCGCCATCAAGGCCGCCCGCAAGTACAGCTATGACCGTTACGGCGACGGCCGCAGCACGGTGATCACGCTGGTGAACAGCTTCCACGGGCGGACGCTGGCCACGCTGACGGCCACGGGGCAGGCGGGCTTCCACCAGTACTTCGGGCCCTTCAACGAGGGCTTCGCCTATGCGGCGGCCGGGGACATCGAGGGCCTGGGCAAAATGATCGACGGGCGCGTGTGCGCCGTCATGCTGGAGCTGGTGCAGGGCGAGGGCGGCGTGGTGGCGCTGGACCCGCAGTTCGTGCGGGAGCTACGCGCCCTGTGCGACGAAAAGGACCTGTGCCTGATCGTGGACGAGGTGCAGACGGGCGTGGGCCGCACCGGCACCTTCCTGGCCTGCGAGCAGTATGACCTGCGCCCGGACATCGTCACCCTGGCCAAGGGCCTGGGCGGCGGGCTGCCCATCGGCGCGGTGCTGGTCAGCGACAAGGTCGCGGCGGGCATGGGCCCCGGCACTCACGGCTCCACCTTCGGGGGCAACCCCATCGCCTGCGCCGGGGCCAACGTCGTGCTGGACCGCCTGGACGAGCGCTTCCTGGCCGGCGTGCGGGACCACGCGGCCCAGCTGCGCGCGGGCCTGGCCAAGCTGCCCCACGTGACCGAAGTGACGGGCCTGGGGCTGATGGTGGGCGTCGCCTTCGAGGAGGGCGTCGACGCCGCGGCCGTGCTGGCCGCCTGCCGGGAGCGCGGGCTGCTGGTGCTGACGGCCAAGACGCGGCTGCGGCTGCTGCCGCCGCTGGTGGTCACCGCCCACGACATCGAGCGGGCGCTGGTCATCCTGGACGAGGTGCTGTGCGGGCTGGACCCGCAGCGCCCGTGAGCGGAGGGCCGCCATGAAGCATCTGCTGAAAATGAACGACCTGACGCGGGAGGAGCTGGACCACATCCTGGATGTGGCCGTCAGGCTGAAAGCCGCGCAGAAGGCCGGCGGCACCCCGCCGCTGCTGGCGGGCAAAAGCGTGGCGCTGATGTTCTCCAAGACGTCGACGCGCACGCGCACCAGCTTTGAGGTGGGCGTGTTCCAGCTGGGGGGCCTGGGCAGCTACATGAACGCCGCCACCGAGCTGCAGGCCAGCCGCGGCGAGCCCTTGCGGGACACCGCCCGGGTGCTGGGGCGCTACTACGACTGCATCGTCTGGCGCACCTACCGCCAGCGCGACCTGGAAGAGCTGGCCGAATACGCCGGCGTGCCGGTGATCAACGGCCTGACCGACTACGCCCACCCCTGCCAGGTGCTGGCCGACCTGATGACCATACGCGAGCAGCGCGGCCCCCTGGAGGGGCAGAAGCTGTGCTTTGTGGGCGACGGCAACAACATGGCCAACAGCCTGATCGTGGGCGGCCTGCTGGCGGGCATGCGGGTGACCTGCGTCTGCCCGCCGGCCTACCGCCCCGCGGCCGATGTGCTGCTGTTCGCGCAGCGCTACGGCGCGGCCTTTGAGCTGCTGCACGACCCCGCCGCGGGCGTGCGGGACGCCGACGTGGTGGTGACGGCCGTGTGGAACAACGCCGGCGGCGACGAGGCCGAGCGCCGCATGCGCGACTTCCAGGGCTACCAGCTGACGGCCCCGCTGCTGGCGCGGGCCAGGCCCGGCTGCATGGTGCTGCACTGCCTGCCGGCCCACCGCGGCGAAGAGATCTCGAACGAGGTCTTTGAGGCCCACGCCGGCGAGATCTTTACCGAGGCCGAGAACCGCCTGCACGTGCAAAAGGCCGTGCTGGCCATCCTGCTGGCGGGGCAGTAAGCCCCGGGCCAGAAAATTTACAACAAAGCCCGCCCAGGCAGTTGACGCCGGGGCGGGTTTTTGCTATAATAATAAAGCTGCAAAACAGAATACAGTTGGAGGAGTACTCAAGTGGTCGAAGAGGCGTGACTCGAAATC
>CALXGZ010000193.1 GCA_944387975.1 uncultured Faecalibacterium sp. | reverse complement strand
GGGGCATCTTGCACAGGTCGGCCACCTGGGCCACGCCGGCGATGTCCTTGCCCAGGGCGATGGTCAGGGGGCTGGTCATGTGGCGGAAGCTCTGGCTCTCGAAGATGCTGCGGATGCTGACGGCCGCGCGCTTGCGGTTGGGCACCTCGATGCCCACGGCCGGCTTGCCGGGGATGGGGGCCTCCATGCGGATATCCGCCACCGCCAGGTTCAGGGCCAGGTCGTCGGCCAGGGAGGTGATGCGGCTGATCTTGACGCCGGCCATCGGCTGCACTTCGTAGCGGGTGACGGCCGGCCCGCGGGAGATATCCAGCACCCGCGTCTTGACGCCGAAGCTCTCGAGGGTGTCCACCAGCTTCTGGGCGTTGGCCTGCAGCTCGGCGGTGGCGCCCTCGTCGGCCTCTTCGGCGGCCTTGTCGAACAGCTCGATGGGCGGGTACTCGTAGGCCGCCAGGGGCTCGGGGTCCTCCGGGGCGGCGGGCGCGGCGGCCGCGGCGGCCTGCTCGGCGTCGGCCGGCTTTTCCATGGCGGCCGCCACCAGCGTGGCGATGTCGCCGCTGTCCTGCGGCGCGCCCTCGTCCACGGTGATCCAGCCGTCCTCGTCCTCGCTGCCGTCGCCGGCGGGCGCAGGCTGCGCGGGGGCCGGGGCGGCAGGGGCCGCGGGCATGGCCGCGCCGTCGTCCCGGTCCTGGTCATAGAGGGGCGCGTGGGGCGCTGCGGGGGCCGCAGGCTGCGCGGGCTCCGCCTTCGGTGCGGCCGCGGCGGCCGCGGGGCGCAGCGGGTTCAGCCCAAAGGTGCCGCCCGGGCCGGGGATGATGGGCTCGATGGGCTCGCTGCCGCCGTCGCTGACGGCCGCGGGGTCGGGCCCAAGGTCGATGTCAAAGGGCGCGCGGGGGTGGCCCACCGCCGCCGACTGCAAGGGGGAGTCGGGCTTTTCCGGCGCTTCGGTGCTGCCGTTTTCATCCGGCAGGCGGCCGCGGCCAAAGATATGGCCCAGCCAGGCGGGCATGCCGAAGTGCAGCCCGCCCGCCGGCGCGTCCTCCCCGCCCTCGGGCAGGACGGGGGCCGGCTCCGCCTGCGCCGCGGCCAGGGCGGCGGCTTCGGCCTCCGCTTCCGCCTCGGCCTCAGCCTCGGCGCGGGCGGCCAGGCGGGCGGCGCGGCGCTCCTCACGGGCGGCGCGGCCGCTGGGATAGACGGCAAGGCCGCGGTCCTTCGCGCCGCCGGCCGCCCCGGCCAGCCACTGCCACAGGTCGGCGGGCGTGACGTCGAAGATATAGCAGCTGGCGCACAGGGCCAGGGCCACCACGATCAGGTTGGCCGCCGGCCGGCCGCACAGCAGCAGCAGCGTGCCGCCCAGCAGCCCGCCCATCGACCCGCCGCCGAACCAGGCGTTGACCCCGTTGTCGTAGCAGGCCAGGCCCATCTGGGCCACCGTCAGCCCCTGGGCGGGTATATCCGAAAAGACCACCGCCGTGCCGCTCAAAAAGGCCAGGCCCAGCAGCAGCTTGACCACGCAGGGGGCCAGCCGCTCTTCCCGCGCGGTGAGGACGGCCATATAGCACACCGCCGGCCCCAGCACGAAGCTGCCCGCCCCGAACAGCCCGAACAAAAGGTCGTGGGCGCTGTGCCAGGCGGCCTGCCCGTCCACGAAGGCCAGCAGCCCCAGCAGGATGCCCGCAAAAAGGGTCGCGCTGCTGGCCAGCAGCCGGCGGCGGGCCTGCTGCGCGCCGCGGCGGGACGCTGTGCGCCGGGCGGGTTTGCGTTTTCTTGTTGCCATGCTCTGTATCGTACCTCGCTTGCAAAAATGTCCATAGGTCTTTTTATTGTAGCACGTGCGGGGCAAAATGGCAAACCTCTGCCGCGGCAAGGCGCAAAAAAGCGCCGCCGGGGCGAATATCCGGCGGCATCGGGCGCGTCAGGCGGCGGGGGCGGCGGCCGAAGTCGAGGCCGTGCCCGCCGCGGTGGGGATGCGGGTAAAGGTGACGAGGATATAGGTGGCCGGCGCAGGCGAGCCGCTGGCGGCCGGGGCGCTGGCATCGGCGACGCTGGTGGAGATAACATAGCGGTAGTTGTAGGCCGGGGTGGCCGGGGCGTTGCTCTCGGGCAGGCTCTCCAGGATGAGGTCGGCGCGGTCGGCCACCTGCTGCAGCGCGGCGCCGTTCCCCAGGGACGCCGGCGCGGCGAACAGCACCCCGTACTTGACGGTCTGGCCGGCGTTCGCGGCGGGGTTATTCACCAGGGCGTTCATCGCGCCGCCCGGCATGTTGCCGCCCTGCAAGGTCGGGTTGCCAAGGTCCAGGGCCCCCGTCAGCGACGAGGCCACGCCGCCGTAGCCGCTGGTGTTGCTGTACACCTGCAGCGCCTTGCCGCTTTGCAGCGCGCCGGCGGCGTCGGGCGCAAGGCTTTTCAGGGCCGTTTGCAGGGCGGACTGGTCGCCGGCGTTGTCCTGGTAGGTGATGAAGGGCTTTTTGGCCCCGTCGGGCAGGTCCCCCTCCAGGATGGCGGAATAGTTGGTGTCGGGCGCGCTGCTGGAGCTGCCCGCGCCGCCCCCGCCGGCGAACAGCACCTCGGTCAGGGCGGCCAGGGCCAGCAGCCCCGCCATCACCCACAGGCACGGATTTTTACACAGCATAAAAATTCCCCCTTGCATAGAGATGGTTTCTCCATCCTATGCAGGGGGGCTGCGTCTGTTACCGCGTCACAGCGCCGCGTCCGAGCCGGGCAGCTGGTTCCACAGGCGGTAGTAGACGCCCTGCTTTGCCAGCAGCTCGTCGTGGCTGCCGTCCTCGAGGATGCCCTCCTCGCCCAGCACCAGGATGCGGTCGTAGTCCTTGATGGTGGTCAGGCGGTGGGCGATGGTCAGGGTGGTGCGGCCGTGGGCCAGCTTTTCCAGGCTGTGGCCCACCAGGATCTCGCTCTCGTTGTCCAGGGCGCTGGTCGCCTCGTCCAGGATGAGGATGGGCGGGTTCTTCAAAAAGACCCGTGCGATGCTCAGCCGCTGCTTTTGCCCGCCCGACAGCTTGACGCCGCGCTCGCCCACGTAGGTGTCGTAGCCGTCCTTCAGCGCGAGGATGAACTTTTCGGCCCCGGCCAGGCGGGCGGCCGCGGCGATCTCCTCCCGGGTGGCCCCGGGCTTGCCGTAGGCGATGTTCTCGGCCACGGTACCGCTGAACAGGTACACGTCCTGCTGCACCACGCCGATGGCGCCGCGCAGGCTGTCCAGCGTCACCTTGCGGATGTCCTGCCCGTCGATGAAGATCTTGCCCGCCGTCACGTCGTAAAAGCGGGGGATCAGGTTGCACAGGGTGGTCTTGCCGCCGCCGGAGGGGCCCACCAGCGCCAGCCGCTGGCCCGCCGGGATATCGATGCTGACGTTGCGCAGCACCTTGTTGTGGTCGTCGGGGTACTCGAAGCTGACATGCTCGAAGCGGATGGCCCCGGGCCCGGGCTTGAGCGGCACCGCGCCGGGGGCGTCCTGGATGTCGACGGGGGTATCCAGGATCTCAAAGAAGCGCTCGATGCCGGTCATGCCGCGCTGGAACTGCTCGGCGAACTCGACGATGCGGCGGATGGTGGCGATCAGCGTGGACACGTAGAGCGAATAGGCCACCAGGTCGCCGGGGGTGATCCAGCCCTTGACCACGAAGATGCCGCCGCCCAGGATGGTGACCAGGTACATCAGGCCGTCGAACAGCCGGGTGGAAGTCTGGAAGGCCGCCATCACCTTGTAGCTGTTCTTTTTCAGCCGCTGGAAGGTGCCGTTGCCGGCCTCGAACTTGGCGTTCTCGGTGGGCTCGGCGCAGAAGGCTTTGACCACACGCTCGCCCAGGA
>CALXGZ010000192.1 GCA_944387975.1 uncultured Faecalibacterium sp. | reverse complement strand
TGCCGGTCACCAGGTCCTGGTTGTCCTGCACCATCTTCTTGGCGTTCTCGTTGACGCAGCCCACCACCGGGATGATCCAGATCTCGTTGCGGATGGCGGCGCGGCCGTCCTTGCGGCGGTAGCCCATGAAGGTCTCGGGCTCCACTTTGGGCAGGGGGCCGAGGTCGGGGGCGGGGTTATAGCTGTACTCCACCTCGCCCGAGAGGTTGGTACTGATGTTGTGGGTGTGCATCCAGCGGCCGGGCTGGGCATCCTCGGTGGCGTGGCCGATGGCAAAGCCGTACTTGATGACGTCCTCCCCTGCCTTGATGGGCTTGACCGCCATCTTGTGGCCCTGGGGGATGTCCTCCAGCGCGGTCACGGCCAGGCCGTCGGTCTCGACCAGCTGGCCCTTGGCGATGGGGTGCAGCGCCACCACCACGTTGTCGATGGGGCTGATGTGAATCGCCTGCGACATAGCAGTCTCCTTTGTATTGCAAAAAGGCCGGCAGGGGCGGCCCCCCGCCGGCACGGGTGTATGCGGTTTTGCGGGCGGCTTACAGGCAGCTTGCGTAGGCAGCCTCGGCGCCCTTGGTGCGGATCAGCTCAAGGTCGGCCAGCACGGCGGCCTCGAGGCCGGGCACGGCGGTCAGGTCCTGATCCCACATCTGGGTGTTGGTCAGCACGGCGTGGACGAGGTCTGCGGCCGAATCGTCCTTGTGGGCGTAGTAGAAGTCCAGCGCCCAGCCGTCGTCCTGGATCTTGTAGGTGTTGCCCTTGGGCCGCTTGCAGATAAGGCCGTCGGCCGTCCGCTCCTGGATGTCGTTGGAGTAGAAGGCGATGTAGGCCGCCAGGCTCATGGTCAGGCAGACGGGCAGCTCGCCCTTTTCCTTGACATACTCGAGGAAGGAGGGCATGTTCCGGGCCTTCCACTTGGAGGTGGAGTTGAGGGAGATGCTCATCAGCTCGTGGTTGATGAAGGGGTTGTTGAACCGGTCCTGCACGGCGGCGGCGAACTGCATCAGGTCGTCCTTGTCCAGCGGCAGGGTGGGGATGACCTCGTCGTACAGCATCTTGTTCATGAAGCCGCGGATGGTGTCGTTGTGCATGCAGTCGCGGACGATGTCGTAGCCGGCCAGGTATGCGCCCAGCACAAAGCCGGTGTGGGCGCCGTTCAGGATGCGGACCTTGCGCTTCTTATACGGGGTGACGTCGGGCACCACCACGACGTTGACGCCGGCCTTCTTGAACGGGAGCTTGTCCTCCAGCCAGGCCGGGCCCTCGATGACCCACACGCCGAACACTTCGCCCACGTCCAGCACCTGGTCGTGGTAGCCGTTGGCCTGCTCGAGGGCGGCCAGCTCCTGCGGGTCGCGGATGCGGCCGGGGACGATGCGGTCCACCAGGGTGGAGCAGAAGGTGTTGGCGTTGTTCATCCAGTCGACGAACGCCTGCTCCAGGCCCCAGTCGGCGGCGTAGTTGTTGCAGCACTTCTGCAGCTCCTTGCCGTTGTTGTCGATCAGCTCGCAGGAGAGGATGATCAGGCCCTTGTCGGCTGCGCCGTCAAAAGCCTTGTAGCGCTCGTACAGCACGCGGGTCAGCTTGGCGGGGAAGCTGGCGGGCGGCACCTGGTCGAACGCGCTGTCGCCCTTGGTGTAGGCGATGCCGGCCTCGGTGGTGTTGGAGGCGATGATCTCCAGGTCGGGGCTGGCGGCCAGGGCCAGCACTTCGGCCCACTTGCCCTCGCTGTAGGGGCAGACGCAGTTGGCCACGCAGGAGATCACCCGCTTGGCGTCCACCTTCTGGCCCTTTTCGCTGCCGCGCAGGTAGAGGGTGTACAGGCCCTCCTGCTCGTTGATCCAGTCGGCCATCTGGGGGAAGTTGCCGATGGGCTGCACCAGGCTGACCTTGCCGTTCCAGCCGGCCTTCTCGTTGGCAATGTCAAAGAAGTAGTCCACGAAAGCGCGCAGGAAGTTGCCCTCGCCGAACTGCATCACCTTGATGGGGGCGTCCTTCAGGATGTACCCGTCATAACCGGTCTGTGCGAGTACCTTATAGTTCAAAGTTTCCATCTCATGATCTCCTTTACACGTTTTTCCTGGCCTGCGCCGGCGGCGGGCAGCGTCCTGCCCGGGCCGGTTTCCTCCTTCTATTTTAGAATCTTGTATACAAAGAAGTCAAGTGTTTCTTTTGGAATTTCCTCCAAAAAGTGGCCCTCTACACAAATTCCGGCGGTTTACACAAGGATTTCTATGAAATTTCAGCACATTTTCAGTTGTATACAATGCCCTTTTTAGAGTATACTATGGATAAGTGAAAGTCTGCCCACAGGGCAGGCCGCCCAAATCTACATGTCACTTCAGATAGGAAGGAAAAGGAGTATCAAACCATGAAAGCATTTATGGATAAGGACTTCATGCTTCAGTCTCCCACCGCCCAGCACCTGTACCACACCTATGCCGCAGAGATGCCCATCTGCGACTATCACTGCCACATCCCGCCCCGCGAGATCTATGAGAACCGCAAGTTCGACAACATCACCCAGGTCTGGCTGGGCGGCCGCAACCCCGACGGCAGCTACTTCGGCGACCACTACAAGTGGCGCGTCATGCGTTCCAACGGCGTGCCGGAGGAGTACATCACCGGGGACAAGCCCGACCGCGAGCGCTTCCAGAAGTTTGCCGAGGCCCTGCCCATGGCCATCGGCAACCCCATGTACCACTGGTGCAACCTCGAGCTGCACACCTTCTTCGGCTATGACGGCGTGCTGAACGGCGACACCGCCGAGGAGGTCTGGAACCTGTGCAACGAGAAGCTGCAGAACGACCCCAAGCTGACCGTCCGCGGCCTGATCGAGCAGTCGAACGTGGCCTTCATCGGCACCACCGACGACCCCATCGACAGCCTGGAGTGGCATGAGAAGATCAAGAACGACCCCACCATCAAGTTCACGGTGGCTCCTTCCTTCCGTCCTGACAAGGCCATCAACATCCAGAAGCCCGGCTTCGTTGAGTACATGGGCCAGCTGGCCGCCAGCGTCGGCAAGGAGAAGCTGGCCTGCATCCACTGCGTCATGGACGCCCTGGCCGAGCGGCTGGACTTCTTTGTCAAGATGGGCTGCCGCGCCGCCGACCACGGCCTGGACTATGTGCCCTACCGTGAGGCCAGCATCGAAGAGGTGGACGCCATCTACAAGAAGGCCATGGCCGGCGAGGCCGTCACCGTCGAGGAGGCCGAGAAGTACCAGACCGCCATCCTGATCCACCTGGGCAAGCTGTACCACAAGCACGGCGTGGCCATGCAGCTGCACTACTCCTGCCTGCGCGGCGTCAACCGCAAGATGAACGCCCTGCTGGGCCCCGACACCGGCTTTGACATGATCGCCCAGAACACCTGCGGCGGCGCCATCGCGGCCCTGCTCAGCGCTCTGAACGACACCGACGAGTGCCCCAAGACCATCATCTACAGCCTGAACCCCATCGACAACGAGCAGATCGGCACCATCTGCGGCTGCTTCCAGTCCGACGAGGTGCCCGGCAAGATCCAGGCCGGCAGCGCCTGGTGGTTCTGTGACCAGAAGATCGGCATGGAGAACCAGATGAAGTCCCTGGCCAACCTCGGCCTGCTGGGCAACTTCATCGGCATGCTGACCGACAGCCGCAGCTTCCTGAGCTACACCCGCCACGACTACTTCCGCCGCATCATGTGCAACATCATCGGCCAGTGGGTCGAGGACGGCGAGTACCCCAACGACGAGAAGGCCCTGGAGCAGATCGTCCGCGGCATCTGCTTCAACAACGCCAAGCGCTACTTCAACCTGTAAGCAGCCTGTAAGCGCCTGCGCCCCGCCCGGCGGCCGCGCGGCGGCATAAGATACGGCAAGGCCCCCGCCTCCCCATAGAGGGAAGCGGGGGCCTTTTTGTCATACCCCTTCAAACTGGCTGTTGTACAGCTTGGCGTAGAAGCCGCCCTGCGCCAGCAGGGCGTCGTGGGTGCCCTGCTCGACGATCTTACCGTCCTGCATCACCAGGATGACGTCCGCCTCGCGTATGGTGGACAGGCGGTGCGCCACGATGAAGCTGGTGCGCCCCTCCATCATTTTGGCAAAGGCCTTCTGGATGCGCACCTCGGTGCGCGTGTCGATGGAGCTGGTCGCCTCGTCCAGAATGAGCATGGGCGGCAGGCACAGCATCACGCGCGCGATGCACAAAAGCTGCTTTTGGCCCTGGCTGATGTTGCCGCCGTTCTCGGCCAGGACGGTGTCGTAGCCCGCCGGCAGCCGCCGGATGAAGCTGTGGGCGTGGGCCGCCTTCGCCGCGGCGACGATCTCCTCCTCGGTGGCGTCGGGCTTGCCGTAGGCGATGTTCTCGCGCACGGTGCCCGCCCGCAGCCAGGTATCCTGCAGCACCATGCCGTAGCTGCCGCGCAACGACGCGCGCGTGGCTGCGCGTATATCCGTGCCCGCCACCTCGATGCGGCCGGCGTCCACGTCGTAAAAGCGCATCAGCAGGTTGATCAGCGTCGTCTTGCCGCAGCCGGTGGGGCCAACGATGGCCACCCGCTGGCCCGGGCGCACGTCGAGGCTGAAATGCTCGATCAGCGGCCGCTCGGGCAAATAGCGGAAGGAGACGTCCTCCAGCCGGACGCGCCCGTCGGGCCGCAGCGCGACGGCGTGGGGCGATTCGGGGGGCTGGTCCTCGGCGTCCAGCAGCGCGAACACCCGCGCCGTGCAGGCCAGGGCGTTCTGCAGCTCGGTCACGACGCCCGATATCTCGTTGAAGGGCTTGGCGTACTGGTTGGCGTAGCTCAAAAAGACGCTCAGCTGCCCGATGGTGATGCCCCCGGCCACCGCGTAGAACGCGCCCACCAGCCCCACGCCCGCGTAGACGATGTTGTTCACAAAGCGGGTGGCGGGGTTCGTCAGGCTGGAAAAGAAGGTGGCCTTTAAGCTGACGTCCGCCAGGCGGCGGTTCACCTCGTCGAAGGCTGCCAGGCTCTCGGCCTCATGGCCGAAGGCCTGCACCACCTTCTGCCCTTCGATCATCTCGTTGACAAGGGCGGTTTGCTCGCCGCGCACGGCGCTCTGCCGGTGGAAGTAGCCGTAGGAGTGCCCGGCGATGAAGCTGGCCACCACCAGGCTCAGCGGCGTGATCAGCACCACCACCAGGGAGATCAGCACGTTCTCCCGGAACATGAACAGCAGCGTGCCCAAAATGGTCAGCAGCCCCGTGAACAGCTGCGTGAAGCCCATCAGCAGGCCGTCCGCGAAGGTGTCGACGTCGGCCACCATGCGGCTGACGATGTCGCCGGCGGGGTGGTTGTCCAGGTACGACAGCGGCAGGGACTGGATCTTGTGGATGGCGTCGTTGCGCAGGTCCCGCGTGACCGAGAAGGTGATCTTGTTGTTGCACACGCTCAGCACCCACTGGGCGAAGGCCGCCAGAGCCATTACCACCAGGATCGCGCCGATGATGCCGAACACCCCGGCCCTGTCCACCTGGCCGGGGCCCAGCATCAGGTCGATGGCGTCGCCGCACAGCAGCGGGATATACAGCTGCGCCGCCACGCTGCCCGCCGCCACCAGCAGGCTGGCCGCCACATAAAAGCGGTAGGGCCGGATGTAGTGCAGCACCCGGCGCAGGGCCGCGCGGCTCTCGGCGGTGGAGAGGGGCGGCTGCTTTTTCTTCTGTTTGCTCATGCCGGCGCGCCCCCCTTCACAAGCTCAGACGGCTTTTTGAACTGGCTCTCGTAGATCTCCTGGTAGACCGGGCAGCGGGCCAGCAGCTCCAGATGGCTGCCGCAGCCCACCATGTGCCCGTCGTCCAGCACGATGATGCGGTCCGCGTGCTGTAAGCTGGCCGCGCGCTGGCTGACGATGAACACCGTCATATCCCCCGGCAGGGCCGCGATGGCCTTGCGCAGCGCCGCGTCGGTGGCAAAGTCCAGCGCGCTGGCGCTGTCGTCCAGGATGAGGATGTCGGGCCGTGCCACCAGGGCCCGCGCGATGGTCAGGCGCTGGCGCTGCCCGCCCGAGAAGTTGCGCCCGCCCTGCTCGACGGGCTCGTCCAGGCCCAGGGGCTTTGCCCGCACGAAGTCCGCGGCCTGGGCCGTCTCCAGCGCGGCCCACAGCTCCGCGTCCGTGGCGCCGCGCTTGCCCCACAGCAGGTTCGAGCGGATCGTCCCGGTGAACAGCTGCGCCTTCTGCATCACGGTGGCCACGCGCCCGCGCAGCAGCTCCCGCGGCCAGGCGGCGGCCGGCCGGCCGAACAGTTCCACCGTGCCCTCGCTGGCGTCGTAAAAGCGGGGGATCAGGCTGACCAGGCTGGATTTGCCCGCGCCGGTGCCGCCGATGACGCCGATGGTCTCGCCCTGGCGCGCCGTGAAGGTGATGCCCGTCAGGCTGGGCGCGCCCGCCCCGGCGTAGGTCAGCCCCACATGGTCGAAGCGCACGGCCTCGCCCGCGCGGCGCTCGTCCGCCTGGCCGGTGACCACGGCGGGGAAGGCCATGCCCGGCCGGGTGTCCAGCACGGCCTGCACGCGGCCCGCGCTGGCCCAGGCCTTGCTGATCTGCACGATGAGGTTGGCCAGCTTGACCAGTTCCACCAGGATCTGGTTCATGTAGTTGACCAGGGCGATCAGGTCGCCGGGGGCCATGTGGCCGGCGTCGATCTCCACCGTGCCCGTCCACAGCAAAGCCACGATGGCCAGGTTGATCAGCACATAGGTCAGGGGGTTGGTCAGGGCGGACAGGTGCCCGACCTTCAGCTGCAAGTGCGCCAGCAGGCCGTTGGCCTCTTCAAAGCGCGCGGTCTCGCTGGCCTCCTTGCCGAAGGCGCGCACCACGCGCACGCCGCTCAGGTTCTCGCGGGTGAGGCCCAGCACGCGGTCCAGCTTGCCCTGCACCGTCTTATACAGGGGGCTGGTCGCCGCCATGATGCTGAACACCACCACCGACAGCGCCGGCACCGTCACCACAAAGATCAGCGCGGCCTTGAAGTTGACGGTGAAGGCGCACACCATCGCGCCCAGCACCACGAAGGGGCTGCGCAAAAACAGCCGCAGGAACATGTTCAGCCCGCCCTGCACCAGGTTGATGTCGCTGGTCATGCGGGTGATCAGGGTGGAAGCGCCGATGCTGTCCATCTCCGAAAAGCCGAGGGACTGGATGTGCGAGAACAGCGCGTGCCGCAGCGCGGTGGCGTAGCCCACCGCCGCCTTGGCCGAGAAGTACTGCGCCGTGACGCTGCACGCAAGGCCCACCATCGCCAAAAGCAGCAGCAGCCCGCAGCGCGCGAGGATATAGCGGCTGTCGCCCGCGGCGATGCCCACGTTGACGATATCGGCCATCACCAGGGGCACAAGCAGGTCGAAGCAGGCCTCCAGCATTTTGAACAGGGGGGCGACGACGCTCTCCCTCTTGTAGCCGTTTAGATAGACTAGCATCCGTTTCAAGTGTAAAACGCTCCTTTCCCGAGCTGTGGATGGGACGAATATTTTTTATTATACCGCACGCGGGCCCGAATGACCAGATAGCAGGCCCCGCTTTTGTAAAAAAAGCGCCGCGCCGCCCCCAGCCGGTTGAGAAAAGGCGAAAATCCTGCTATACTGGTAAGGACACAAGAGGGAGGGCAGCATCCATGCCAAGCGGGAAACGACATATCCGGTACAGGCCGGTCGATCAGAAAAAACGGGCCCCCATACGGGCTTTGCGCTACGGGCCGGTGTTCACCGGCTGCCCGGCGGTCGAAGGCGCCGTCGAGCGGCTGTACCAGGCCGGCGAGGCCGAACGGGAAGCGTGCTTCTGGGCCCTGATCAAGGCGCTGAACTACGCGCTGCAAATGCGCACGCGGGTGCTGGCGCCGGTGCAGATGAGCCCCGAGGGCAGCCGCAGCCAGTTCAGCTGGGCGTCCAGCCCCATCCCGGCCGACAAGGCCAAGGGCCTTGCGCTGTGGACGCTGAGCACGCCCAAGGGCTATAAGGTGCTGCCCGTCTTTACCAAGCCCGCCGAGGCGGACGCCAGCCCCGCCACGCTGGGCCTGCCCATGGCCGAGCTGCCCTTGCAGCAAATGCTGGAGACGGCCCTGGACCGCGCGGACCTGAACGCCCTGGTGCTGAACCCCTGGGGCCGCTCCGCCACGCTGGACAAGGGGCTGCTGCGGGGGCTGCTGTTCGCCCGCGGCCCCGAGGACGCCCCCGGCGAGGCCGAGGCCCGGCAGGGCCGCGCCCTGGCCGCGCAGGGGCAGTGGGCGCAGGCCGCGCCGCTCTTCGCGGCTTCGGCGGACAAGGGCTGCCCCGAGGGCCAGCGCCGCCTGGCCGCCTGCTACGACGCCGGCCGCGGCGTGCACAAGGACCGCCGCCGCGCCCTGGCGCTGTGGAAAAAAGCCGCCGCCGGCGGGGACGTGCTGGCCCAGGTGGCCCTGGGGGACGCGGCCGCCGCCGGCACCGCCCGCACCCCCGGCGACGCCGGCAAGGCCCTGATGGCCTACCGCCGCGCGCTGGCGATGGCCGAGGCCGACACCGATATCAGCACCTGGCCGGTGGTGTGCCTGCGGCTGGCCCTGGCCGAGGCCCGCGCCACCGACAAGGAGCGCGCCGCCCGCCTGCTGGCCGAGGCCGTGCACGGGCTGCACCTGCTGTGCCAGGAGGAGGACGGCGCCGAGTACCGCCCCGAGCTGGCCCGCGCCGTGGCCGCCCTGAGCGAATACGCCCGCGCGGCCTACGCCGGCGCCGGCGGGCTGGACGAGCTGCTGGAGCGCCTGGCCGCGATGCTGAACACAGAATCTTTACATTTCAACTGAAAAAGCGCCATATTCCCACGGTAAAATAAGGGCGGAACACTGCGGGCGCGCCAACGCGCCCCAAAGCAACTGGAAGGAAAAGAGGATTCACCTATGGGCAAAGTGATCGGGATCGACCTTGGCACCACCAACTCCTGCGTCGCGGTGGTGGAAGGCGGCAAGCCTGTGGTCATCACCAACGCGGAGGGCGAGCGCACCACCCCCTCGGTGGTGGCCTTTACCAAAGACGGCGAGCGCCTGGTGGGCGGCGCGGCCAAGCGCCAGCTGGCCACCAACGCCGGGCGCACCATCTCCAGCATCAAGCGGCGCATGGGCAGCGACTACCGCGTGCACATCGACGGCCGGGACCTTGCCCCGCAGGAGATCAGCGCCATGATCCTGTCCAAACTGCGGCGCGACGCCGAGAGCTACCTGGGCGAAAAGGTGACCGAAGCGGTGATCACTGTGCCCGCCTACTTCGACGACAGCCAGCGCAAGGCCACGCAGGACGCCGGCCGCATCGCCGGGCTGAACGTGCTGCGCATCATCAACGAGCCCACGGCCGCCGCGGTGGCCTACGGCCTGGACAACGAGGCCCCGCAGAAGATCCTGGTCTACGACCTGGGCGGCGGCACCTTCGACGTGTCCATCATCGAGATCGAGGACGGCACCTTCACGGTGCTGGCCACCGGCGGCGACACGCGCCTTGGCGGCGACGACTTCGACGCCCGCATCGTCGACTGGCTGGTGCAGGAGTTCAAGCGCACCGACCGCATCGACCTGAGCCGCGACCCCGCCGCGATGGGCCGCCTGAAGGAAGAGGCCGAAAAGGCCAAGAAGGAGCTTTCCAGCGCGCCCTCGGCCGCCATCAACCTGCCCTTCATCGCCGTGGGCAGGGACGGCCCCCACCACATCGACGCCACGCTGACGCGCCCCCATTTCGAGATGATGACCGCCGACCTGCTGGCCCGCACCGTCGAGCCGGTGCAGAACGCCCTGCGCGACGCCGGGCTGGCCCCCGCGCAGCTGGGCCGCGTGCTGCTGGTGGGCGGCAGCACCCGTATGCCCGCCGTGGCCCGCCAAGTGAAGGAGATCCTGGGCGTCGAGCCCAGCCACAGCCTGAACCCCGACGAGTGCGTCGCCATGGGCGCGGCCATCCAGGGCGGGCTGCTGCAGGGCGGCGGCAAGCTGGCCGGCGCCACCGGCGCGGCTGCCCAGGGCCTGGTGCTGATGGATGTCACGCCCCTGACCCTCTCCATCGAGACGCTGGGCGGCGTCGCCACCCCCCTCATCACCCGCAACAGCATGATCCCCACCCGCAAGAGCCAGATCTTCACCACCGCGCGCCCCATGCAGACCTCCGTCGAGATCAACGTATTGCAGGGCGAGCGGCGTTTCGCCAAGGACAACAAGTCCCTGGGCAAGTTCAAGCTGGGGGGCATCCGGGCCGGCTTCTCCTCCAAGCCCCAGATCGAGGTCACCTTCGACATCGACGTCAACGGCGTGGTCAAAGTCTCGGCCAAGGACCTGGCCACCGGCCGCGAGCAGAACATCACCATCACCGGCTCGACGAACCTGTCCGAGAGCGAGATCCAGCGCGCCATGGCCGACGCCGCCGCCTACGAGGCGGAGGACAGCCGCCGCAAGGGCCGCCTCGAGCTGCACAACCAGGCCGAGATCCTGGCCTACAAGGTGGACGAGGCCCTTTCCAAATGCAAAAAGGAGATCGACAAGGACGAGAAGAACCGCGTCAAGACGGACCTTGCCAATCTCCGCCGCTGCATCCGCAAGGACCACCCAGAAAAGATGAACGACAGCGAGGAAGCCGCCCTGCGCGCCGCCAAGGAGACGCTGGAGGCCAGCGCCAGCCACCTGATGATCCTCTACACCCAGCAGACGGACGCCGGCGGCGCACAGCCGTAAGGGAAGGAGGCGAGCGCGATGATGACGGCAAGCATTTTTGTGGCCCTGCTGACAGGCATCCAGTACGGCTGCTACATCCTGGTCATTCTGGCCTGCATCAAATACCTGCGCAAGAAGTAAACCCTCTCCGTCACAGTCCGCTCGCGCGTCCTGTGCCACCTCTCCCGCAGGGAGAGGCAAGTGTAACTGCGTTGAACACGGCTAACTTGGTGGTAAGGTAAAGCTCTGAGAAACTTCGCCTTACCACCAAGTTTTCCTCATACCCACGGAGGTACACTTGGCTCCCCCCGCGGGGGAGCTGGCGAGACGCCCGCAGGGCGGCGAGACTGAGAGGGGAGCCAATAAAAACGCCCGGCGGGGTTTCCTGCTGGGCATTTCTTTTGGCGTTATAACATTTTGGAGAGGAAGGCCTTCAGCCGGGGGTTCTTCGGGTTCGTGAACAGCTCCTCGGGGGGCTCGTCCTCCTGGATGACGCCCTCGTCGATGAAGATGACCCGGTTGGACACCTCGCGGGCAAAGCCCATCTCGTGGGTCACCACCAGCATGGTGATGCCGGTGTGGGCCAGCTCCTTCATCAGGGCCAGCACCTCGCCCACCATCT
>CALXGZ010000191.1 GCA_944387975.1 uncultured Faecalibacterium sp. | reverse complement strand
TATCGACGGAGATGTGCTTAGGGACCTGGACACTCCCTGACGCCTGTTTCGAGTCTCTGTCATACCATCAAGGAGGATAATTTTATATGAAACTCAAGAAGTTCGCCGCGCTGGCCCTGGCTGGCGTTATGGCGGTCAGCATGCTGGCTGGCTGCAGCGGCAAGAGCAACACCACCCCCAGCAACCCCGGCGCCGATGACGGCGAGACCGAAGTTGTTCCCTCTTCCGCAGTTGTGACTATGTTCAACAACGGCCAGAGCGTGACCAATAAGGCCACCGTCAAGTTCACCGACGACGCCAAGTTCGAGGCCAACATGAAGAAGGCTGTCGAGCTGTACGGCATCGCTGTCGATGGTGATGACAATAAGCGCGAGAGCGACAAGATTCTGGAGACCTACCTGAAGCTGACCGGCGTGACCTTCGACACGAAAGCCTACTGGGGCAGCGGTGCCGGCTCTTGGAGCAACGACTTCTACACCAAGTCCACCACTGATTTGGTGAATACGGTCAAGAAGGACAATGACGTGGACTTCATCGTCGTTCTGGGCATCAATGACGCGCTGAGCGCTGATGTTGCTGTGCGTTCCGCTCTGAAACTGCTGCAGGACAATGTTTTCTCGAAGCTGCAGGAGACCACTCTGGAGCAGCAGAAGCCCGGCGACGAGTATGTGAACTTCACTTACACTGGCAAGGCTTGTGTTGTGAGTGCAACCAACGCTGATAACGGCGCTCCCGTTTACTACGTTGCCTGCCAGATCACCCAGAACGCCACTGTTGAGAAGGCTGCAAGCGTCTAAAAGCTGAGCCTTGTACGGGGTAACCTTACTTATCACGGCGCTGGCCGTGCAGGGTTGGCGCTGTATAAGGGGCCTAGGTTGAGGACGGCCTGGCAGCCCGGCAGTATATGCCTTTTATCCGATGTGAACGCAAAACCCCGGGGCAGCGGCCCCTGACCGAATATTTGTTGTTCGCACCATTCACAATTTATTTGCGTCACGAAAGATAGGGTCCCTATGCGGGGGCTGGCGGAAGCCGGCCCCCGCATTGTTCGTTCCGGCCAAAAAAGCCCGGCCCATGTCAAAAACCGCCGATGTACACTCAAGCCCCCGCGCGGTATAATAAAAGCGAGGTTTTAATGGAAGAGTGTGCCTATGTACCGGTTGATCATTGCGGACGATGAGGAGAATATACGCAACGGCATGGCCAACAGCCTGCCCTGGCGCGACTGGGGCTTTGAGGTGGCGGCCCTGTGCGCCAGCGGGCAGGAGGTGCTGGACCATATGGCCGCCTGCCGGCCGGACGTGGTGCTGTCGGATATACGTATGCCGGGTATGGACGGCGTCGAGCTGATGCAGCGCCTCAGCCGCGAGTACCCGCAGGTCAAGATCGTCATCCTCAGCGGCTACAGCGACTTCAAGTACCTGAATATGTCCATCCGCAGCCACGTGGCCGAATACCTGCTCAAGCCCACCGACATCGACGACTTCGAGGATACCTTCCGCCGCCTGAAAGCCGCCATGGACCACGAGCGGCTGCGCCGGGCGCAGATCACCGAGAGCGTGCTGCGGCACTTCCACCTGTGGCTGACGGCCATGCTGGCCGGCACCGCCGCCCCCGAGGGGCTGCGCCGCCTGGCCTTCCTCGTGGGGGGCGAGGATATGGCCGTCCTTTACAGCAGCGGCGAGGAGATACACCCCGCCGCCCTGCGCGCCGACATCGAGGCCGTGCAGCGCGCCGTGCGCGACGGCGTGCGCGTCACCCTCTCGGCCGGCGTCAGCGACCTGTGCACCGAGCCGGGCATGCTGCCCCAGGCCTATGAGCAGGCCAACTGCAGCGCCAAGCAAAGCGCCTTCGCCGGGCAGGAGTGCGTGTACTTCTTCTCCCAAATGCAGCAGGAGCGCCCCGCCGGCATGCCCTATTTTGATACCGAGCAGGTCGAAAAGGCCCTGCTCGCCCAGGACTACGAGGCCCTGCGCGCCGAGATCGACCGCGTGCTGCTGCCCCTGACCGCCCGCCTGCCCGAGTACCGCGCCGTCGACCAGCTGTGCCTGTCGCTGCTGTTCCACGTGTCGCTGTGGGGCCTGCGCTACGGCCTGCAAATGGAGGAGGTGCTGCGGGCCCTCGGCGCGCACTACACCGATATCTACCAGAGCGAGACCCTGGCCGCCAAGCGCGACTTTGTGCTGGCGTGCCTGTTCGGCTGCCAGCAGGCGCTGGCCCGCCGCCGCAGCCACGGCCACGCCGTCAAAAGCGTGGCCATGCGCGTGCGCGAGTACGTCGACGCCGAGTATTGCTCCAACGCCATCTCGCTGGAGAGCGTGGCCGCCTACGTGCACAAAACGCCGGCGTATATCTCCCGCGTGTTCAAAAACGAGCTGGGCTGCAATTTCAGCGATTATCTGACCGAAAAGCGCATGCGCCGCGCCGCGCAGCTGCTGGCCGCGCCCGAGGGCAAGGTGTACCGCATCGCGGCGCAGTGCGGCTACGCCGATACCTCCAACTTTATCCGCGTGTTCAAGCGCTTTTACGGCGTCAGCCCGATGGAATACCGCGAAGTGCGCGGGGCCGCCCAATGAGGGCCGGCCGCCTGAGTTTGCGCCGGCGCATGCTGATCACGCTGGTGGCCTGCTTTCTGCCCATGATGGCGGTGATCTCGCTGCTGTTCGTGCGCTCCTTCCTGGACCAGCGCCGCGCCAATACCGTGGCCCTGCGCTACGGCGCCGAGGATATCCGCGTCGCGCTGGACCGCTTCGCCGACGGGGTGTACAGCGTGTCGGACGCCTTTTCCACCGACGAGCGCCTGATCGAGATCCTCGACCGCGACTACAGCGCCGACCCCCTGGCCAAGCACTACGCCATCACCTACACCAACGGCGCGCTGTTCGAGAGCTACTCCCGCCTGGTGCGGCAGGAGAAGATCGACGCCATTTACATCACCGCCCGGCGCGAGGTGCTGGACTTCCGCGACCCGAACCAGGTCACCACCCTGCTGGTGAAAAAGTTCGAGCAGCTGGGCGTGGACGACCCGGAAAAGCTGGGCCGCTTCTACTTTTACCCCCTGCAGGCAAACTTCCTCTCCACCGAGACCTACGGCGAGGCGCGCCGGGATATGGTGGTGCTGGGCAGCCGGCGCGTGTATTCGGCGCTGAAAAGCGGCTACCCCTACGTGCATATCTTCGGCATCGAGGAGCAGACCCTCTATGAGCTGTACCAGTACCAGGCCAAGCGCCTGGGGGCCGCCGTCTACGTCCTGACCGAGGATGGGGCGCTGATCTCCTCCACGGACGAGGCGGCGGTGGCGGCCTGCGCGCCCCCGGAGGCCGTCGCCCGTGCGGCCGCCGCCCTCGACGGCGGCACCGGCGACGTGACGCTGGACGGCGAGCGCTACATCACTGCGGCCGCGGTCTGCCATTCCACCGACTGGAAGGTGCTGGTGCTGGTGCCGGCGCGGGCGCTGTGGGCGTCCACCTTCTCGCTGTACGTGCAGATCCTGGCGGTGGTGGCGCTGTGCCTGGTGGTGTTCGCGGTGCTGATCTGGCACTTTTACCGGCGCTTCATGGCGCCGCTGGCCCAGCTGGAGCAGGCCATGCGCCAGGCCGACGCCGGCGACCTGAAAGCCTACGTGAAGCCCCAGGGCCCCGCCGAGGTGGTGCGCATGATGGAGGGCTACAACGCCATGCTGGACAGCCTGCGCGTCGGCATCGAGCAGCAGATGGAGATGCAGCGCCGCCGCCAGGACCTGGAGATGCAAGTGCTGATGAGCCAGATCAACCCCCACTTTTTGTACAACACCCTCGAGTCCATCGTGTGGAAGGCGGGGGAGGCCGGCCGCCCCGATATCGGCAAGCTGGCCTCCAGCCTGGGCAAGCTGTACCGGCTGAGCATCTCGGGCGGGCTGTTCGTGCCCCTTGGGCAGGAGCTGCAGCACGTGCAGATGTACATGAACATCCAGCGCAGCCGCTACGGCAACAAGGTGGATTACGAGGTGCGCCTGCACGGGGTGGACCCCGCCGCCGTCGAGGTGCTCAAGCTGATCTTGCAGCCCATCGTGGAGAACAGCCTGCTCTACGGCATGGACGGGCTGGACCACACCCTGCGCATCCGCGTGGCGGCCTGGCGGCGCGGCGATAAGCTGCTGCTGACCGTCACCGACAACGGCGTGGGCATGAACAAGGCCGCCCTGGCCGCCCTGCGCGAGCAGATCGCCCACGGCCGCAAGCGCAAGACCGAGGCGAACTACCGCAGCACGGGCATCGGCCTGCACAACATCGGCGCGCGGCTGCGGCTGTACGCCGGCACGTCCAGCTGCATCCGCGTACAGAGCAAGCCGGGCTTCGGCACCCGCGTCACCCTTGAGCTGCCCTGGCGCCCCATCGAGTCATAAAGCAAGCCGCCGCACCCCGGTCAGGAAGGGGCGCGGCGGCTTTTTATATCAGCAAGGGGGTCAGCTTTCAAACGGCAGGAAGGCGGGGGTCTCGCGGTCGATGTCCACCGCGACGCAGAAGTTCTGCCTGGCCTGCCATTCCAGCGCTGCGGTCGTATCGCGCATGATGCGTCTCCTTTCGCTTTGCAAAGGCCCGGGCGGTGCGCCCGCCCGGAAGACGCCTACAGTATAAACAGGGCGGGGGCGCTTGTCCATTTGCGTTTTTTGACCTGCATGGGCGGTTCTTGACAAAAGTCAAAAAATGCAGACGGACTGCAAGTCCCGCTGATGTTCATAAACTGTTTACAAGTTATAATAGAGGCAGAAACGGGCCCGGCCCCACACGCCCGGCCCTACGTGATGATACTGGAGAAAGATCAAGGAGGATACCCCATGCAAAGAAAGTTCATCTCCCGCCGTTCCTTCCTCAAGTGCGCCGGTGTGGGCGCAGTTGCGGCCGCCGGCCTGCTGGC
>CALXGZ010000190.1 GCA_944387975.1 uncultured Faecalibacterium sp. | reverse complement strand
TCACCTCGATGGTGGCGACGGTGCCGTCCTGCGGGGCGACGATCTCGTTCTCCATCTTCATGGCTTCCAGGACGATCAGCGCGTCGCCGGCCTTGACCGTATCGCCGGGCTTGACCTTGACGTCCAGAATATTGCCGGGCATGGGAGCCTTGACCGAGACGGCGCCGGCTGCGCCCTTGGGAGCTGCGGGAGCAGCCGGGGCGGGAGCAGGCGCAGCGGCAGCCGGCGCGGGGGCGGCCGGTTTCGGTGCGGGTGCGGCGGGGGCGGCAGCCACAGGGGCGGCGCCGGCCGCGGTTTCCTCGACGCTGACGCTGTAAGCGACGCCGTTGACGGTAATGGTATAGTACTTCATGGATAAACCCTCCTGAAAAGTCAGATTGTACGGATATACGTCTTTTACAGCGCCATGTTGCCGTGCTTCTTGGGCAGGCGGGCGGCGCGCTTGGTGCGCAGCATATCAAGGGCGGCCACGACGGCGGCGCGCGCACCGGCCGCGTCGCAGGCCATGTCGGCCGCGCCGGCCGCTACGGCGGCGTCGGCGCTGCACACTTCCGCCGCATAGGCGGCGGCCTTGGCGCTGGTGGCCGCGGCGATGCTGGCGGCGGCGTCCAGCTCTTCCTTATACAGCACCGAGACGGCGGCGCTGGGCTCCAGCGGGCTGACGGTGCAGCCGCGCACGGCCAGCTTGAGGTCGGCGGCGGCCAGGGCGGTGTACACCGGGCCCACCACCTTGCCGGCCAGCAGGCAGACGCGGGCGGTGGTGGCGTCGGCGTAGGTGCCGGCCAGGCGCGCGGCCTCGCGGATGCCGCCGGCGATGTCGTCGGTGGCGCTGGGGACGAAGCCCTCGGTCGCGGCGATGGTCACCACAGGCAGGCTGAAGGCGTCGCACAGCCGCACAAAGCGCGATGCCTTGGCGACGCAGTTGTGGCAGAGCTTTTCGCCGGTGGCCACGACGCCCACGGCCTCGCCCGCGACGGTGGCCAGGGCGGTGTAGACGTTTTTGCCAAAGCCGGCGTACAGCTCGACGGCGCTGTCCGCGTCAACGATGGCCGCGGCGGCCTTGTCCGGGGCCAGGCCGGCCTTGAAGGGCGCGGCCGGCGCGGCGAACTCGAAGCAGGCGGGCCCGGCGAGGTTATTGGAGGGCAGCAGGCCCACGATGTGGGCGGCGGCCGCGGCGGCTTCGGCGGCGTCGGGGGCCACGATGGCGGCCACGCCGGCCTTGGCGGCGGCCTGGGCCGTGCCCGCGCCCTCGACCTTATCGCCGCGGGCGGCGGAGGTGAAGGGCGGGGTGAAGAACAGCTCGGCCCCTTCGGCCATGATGCACACATCGGCGTTGGCCGCGGCCAGCGCGCTGGTGCCGCCGCACACGCCCAGGACCACGGCCACCTGCGGGATCACGCCCGACACCTTGGCGACGGCCGCGTTCAGTTTGGCGCTGGCGGTCAGCGCGTCCAGGCCCTCGGCCAGCTTTGCGCCCACCGAGTTGTAGAAGGTGACCACCGGGCAGCCGGTCTCAGCGGCCAGGCCCAGCAGCCGGACGGCCTTGTCCACGTCCTTCGCGCCCAGCGCCTCGCCGTTCTGCCAGAGGGCGTACGCCTGCTGGCCGCCCGCGCAGCCAAAGGCGGCGCTCACAGCGCCCTGTTCAAACAGAGTGGTGAAAACGCCGTCGTCGTAGAACCGGGCAAGAATCTCTTTTTGCTTGATCTTTGAAGCCATGATCGGACCTCCCTGTGCTTCCCTCATGGCGGCAGAGGGCCGCCATTTCTTTCCAATTTGCTTTTATTATACTATTTTGTGAGGTTCTTCACAAGTACTTTTGTCGTGTTTCGGCGCGGGCGCTCAGCCCTGGCGCTTCGCGCTCCTGGCGCGGGGGCCGGCGGGGGCCTTGGGGCGGCTCTTGACGGGGCCGGCCACCGCTTTGGGGCGGGCGGCGCGGGCCGCGGCGGCGCTGCGGGTCTGGGCGCGGCCCTTGGCGGCCGCGGCGCGCAGGCCGGCCAGCTCCTGCTTGGTCAGCTCGCGGTATTTGCCGGGCTGCAGCATGCCCAGCTTGACGACGCCCTCGGCGTTGCGCTTGAGGCGCACCACCTCGAGGCCCACCGCCTCGCACATGCGGCGGATCTCACGGTTCTTGCCCTCCCGGAGGGTGATCTCCATAACGGTGCGGCCCGGCTCGTCCACTACCACGTTGACGGTGCAGGGCAGGGTCTTGGTACCGTCGTCCAGCACGACGCCGCTGCTCAGCTTGAGCACCTGCTCCTCGGTGGCGCGGGGCTGCACGGTGACGCGGTACAGCTTGCTGATGCCGCCCGAGGGGTGCATCATGGCGTTGGCGAAGGCGCCGTCGTTCGTCATCAGCAGCAGGCCCTCGCTGTCCTTGTCCAGGCGGCCCACCGGGTACAGCCGGGCCGGGATATCGGCCACCAGGTCCATGACCGTCTTGCGGCCCAGCTCGTCGCTGACGGTGGTGACATAGCCCCGGGGCTTATACAGGGCCAGGTAATAGAGCTTCTGCTCCTTGTCGATATAGATGCGCTCGCCGTCCACGTGCAGCACGTCCCGGTCGGGGTCCATCTTGTCGCCGACGGCGGCCACGTGGCCGTTCACCTTCACGCGGCCCTCGGCGATGATCTGCTCGGCCGCGCGGCGGGAGCACAGCCCCTGCTCGCTCATGATCTTCTGGATGCGTTCTAATGCCATAGTGTCTCTCCTTGCGCGCCTCCCGGCGCTCAACATGGCCGTCCGGCCTGTACGCCGCGCGTCCAGGCCGGATGGTTTTTGCGTTACTGTGCGGTTTCCGGGGCGGGAGCGTCCGCCTCTTCGGCCTTGGCGGCCTTTTTGTCGGGGAGCAGGCTGACCAGCTTATCCACCAGCTCGGGCAGCATGGTCAGGGCCCGGTCGATGCTGTTGGAGGGGTCCGACAGCTGGATGGTGCGCACCAGCCCGTCCTTGATGACGAGGAACGCCACCGGCCGGATGCTGACGCCGGCCCCCGAGCCGCCGCCGAACAGGTCTTTCTGGGCGGCGTTCTTGCTGTCAAAGTCGGAGCCGCCGGTGCCGACCCCCACCGAAATGCGGGACACCGGGATGATGGTGGTGCCATCCTCGGTCTTGATGGGCTTGCCGATGATGGTATTGGCGTCGGCCATCTGGCGCACCTTGTCCATCGTCACGTTCATCAGCCCCTGGATCGTATGCTCAGCCATAGTCTTTGGCCTCCTTACTAATATCGTGTGCGTTCATGCGTCTGGCAACAGTATACCATATCTTACAGAAAAACGTCCAGTACCTTTTCCCGATAGAACTGGATCAGCACCCGCAGCGCCGCGAATGCGATGAACAGCGCCCGCGCCGACACCCGGAAGGATACCCGCGCCGGCGGCACGGGCGTTTCGGGGTCGATGCAGGGCACCAGCCGCAGCTCCTCGAAGTCGAGGTAGAGGTAGTGGCTCAGCGCCCCCAGCGTGGGGTACAGCCAGGCGTTGGCCTTGCCATAGGCGCGGGCGGCCTCGGCCGGCTCCGCCCCTGTCACCGGCCAGTACAGGCGGATGCGGGTCACCCGCAGCGCGCCGAAGACGGCCCGGGTCAGCCGCCCCGCCCCCCGCAGCAGGCTGCGCAGGGTGTCGAGGGTGAACCTGGCCTTCTCCCTGGGGCGGGCGGGCTTTTTGGGCCGGCGGGCGGCTGCTTTGGCGGCGCGCTTTTGGCGGCGCTTGTCCCGCCAGGCGGCCCATTTCGCTTTCAGCCGCGCCCGCAGCCGCCCGAACAGGCCCGGCCGCTTTTGCTCCCCGGCGGGGGGCGGGGCGGGGGGCGGGTATTCGAACACCGGCACGGTGAAGCCCAGCGCCCCGGCCCGCACCCGCAGGCGCCCCAGGGCGTCGGGGTCGCCCGCCTCCCCTTCCCAGGCCACCTCGGCGCAGAAGGGGATCAGCAGCGCCAGCAGGGCCAGCGCCAGCAGCACGGCTGCCGCCGCCGCCAGGCCCAGGCCCAGCCGGCTGAGCAGCCACAGCGCCCCGCCCAAAACGGCGGTCAGGGTATTCATGGCGTCGCCTCCTTTTCTTTTTCAGCTTCTTCCCCGGCCGCGGCCTCTTCGCGGACGGGCGGCAGACCGTCCAGGCCCGACAGCCCGAACACCCGCAGGAAGTGGTCCGTCGTCCTGAAGCTGAGGGGCCGGCCCGGCAGGTCCAGGCGGCCCGCCTCTTCGATCAGGCCCTTTTCCAGCAGGCTGGCCACGCTGGACGAGGAGTCCACCCCGCGCACCTGCTCGATGAAGGCGCGGGACACAGGCTGGTTGTAGGCGATGACGGTCAGCGTCTCGAGCGCCGCCTGCGACAGGGGCGCGGCCCGCTTGGTCTCCAGCGTGCGGCGGACGTAGGGGCCGTATTCGTTCTTTGTGGCCAGCTGCCAGTGCCCGCCCAGCTGCAGCAGCGTCAGGCCGCTGCCCGGCTGCAGGTACCTGGCCTGCAAGGCCTCCAGCCCTTCGCGCACCAGGCGCTCGGGCCAGTCGAGGGCGGCGGCCAGCTTATCCGCCCCCACCGGGTCGGCGTGGGCGAACAGCACGGCCTCCAGCACCGCCATCATCTCAGCTTTCTCCATCTTGCTCCTCCTTACGCCGGGGCAGGCGGCCCCGGCAGATGCGCAGCGCGCCGTCCGGCGCGATCTCCACCCGGCCGGCGCG
The DNA here is from genome assembly GCA_944387975.1 of uncultured Faecalibacterium sp. Taxonomy (GTDB): domain Bacteria; phylum Bacillota; class Clostridia; order Oscillospirales; family Ruminococcaceae; genus Faecalibacterium. The sequence continues at coordinate 1,733 of CALXGZ010000190.1, read as the reverse complement.
CACCAGCTCCAGCACGGCCAGGAATGTGGCCACCGTGGCCGACAGCTCCTGCTGCGGGCTGAACAGCTGCCCCAGCTGCCGCACCCGCCCGGTGGCCAGGCCGCGCAGCACGTGCACCACCCGGCTCTCCACCGAGCCGAAGGGCGCGGCCACCAGCGGCTCGAAGCTCTCCTGCCACGGCGGCTGGGGCCGGGCCCGGCCGGCCATGGCCCGCCAGCAATCGGCCAGCAGCTGGGGCGCGTGGCGCAGCGGGTACAGGTTGCCCCCTTCCAGCACGGCGGGCTGCCGGGTGTACACCGTCACCCCGCGCGCCCGGCTGCGCAGCTGGCCCGCCAGACGCCGGCAGCGGTCGTACTCGATCAGGCGGCCGGTCAGCGCCTGCGTGAGGCGGCTGGCCTCCTGGCTGCGCGGCAGCAGCAGGAAGCTTTTCATCTCCACCAGCTGCGCCGCCATGGCCAGAAAGCTGCTGGCGATGTCCGGCTCGGCCCGCTGCGCCTCGGCGACGACGGCGGTGTACTGGTCGATCAGGTCCAGGATGGGGATATCGTGCAGGTCCATCTTGTGGGCCTGTACCAGCGCCAGCAGCAGCTCCAGCGGGCCGTCGAAGTCCTTGAGGTGAAAGGTCAGCTCCGCCATGCCCTCACACCACCGTGCCGCCGCGGATGATGCTCCACACCGTCACCCGGCTGGCCAGCGCGTCCACCCAGGCGGTGCCGTCGTACAGCAGCCCCCAGGCGAAGTCGGTGGCCGCGGCGATGGGCCCGTTCAGCGCGCCGAACCACACCACCGCCAGCAGCACGGCCAGGATGGCCCGCTCATAGCGCATGATGCCGAAGTACAGCCGCGGCGGCAGAAAGACCAGCAGCACCCGGCTGCCGTCCAGCGGGGGCACCGGGATCAGGTTGAACACCGCCAGGCCCACGTTCATCAGCACCATGGTCTGCAAAAAGTACGTGGCGAACCAGCTGGCCTCGTTCACCGGGGCCCAGTAGTACACCGCCTTCCACTCCGCCATCGACAGGTAGGCCAGCAGCAGGTTCGCCGCCGGGCCGGCCAGCGCGGTGACGGCCATGCCCACCTTCGGGTTTTTGAAGCGGCGCACGTCCGTGGGGACGGGCTTTGCCCATCCCACGCCGGCCACCACCATGCACAGCGCGCCCAGCAGGTCGAAGTGCCGCAGCGGGTTCAGCGACAGGCGGCCGTGGTTGCGGGCGGTGGGGTCCCCCAGCAGGCAGCTGGCCAGCGCGTGGCCCGCCTCGTGGCAGGGGATGGCCAGCAGCGTCACCAGCAGCCGCGTCAGGTAATAGATGCCCATTGCGCTCATAGATCTTCTCCATATATCATAGACTTGCCTGCCAAAATCGATGCAGGACGCTTTTATCATACTATTTTTTGCCCCCTGAGACAAGGCCCCCGGCCCTATCTTGCAAAAAACAGCGGTATTTTTTCAAAATGCCCTTGCAATTTCCGCCCGTGTCTGGTAGAATAATAGGGCTGATTACACTGTATTGTTCTGGTTCCCTTTTTGATCCCACTTCATAGGAGGTGCAAATACCCATGGCTAAGTGTGAATGCTGCGGCAAGGGCGTGACCTTCGGTATCAAGGTCTCCCACTCTCATCGCCGCTCCAACCGTACCTGGAAGCCCAACGTCCGCCGCGTCAAGGCGATCGTTGACGGTTCCCCCAAGTATGTTTATGCATGCTCCCGTTGCCTGCGCGCTGGCAAGATTAC
>CALXGZ010000189.1 GCA_944387975.1 uncultured Faecalibacterium sp. | reverse complement strand
GCCGGCCCCGGCGCCGTCCGCAAGACCCTGCACAAATATGTGTCGGCCCGCTGAGCTGAGCGCCGCCTGACCTGCCATTGACCGCCCCGCGCTGTGTATGCTTTGCCGCAGCGCGGGGCTTTTTGCGCGCGCGGCGCCGGTTTTGATCGGCTGTTTTTGTCCTTTTTATAGCAGATTATGTACTTGAGGCATAACAAGCCGCCCGCGCCTTGACATCGGGGCGGGCAGGCGGTATCATGTATATAACAAGCCGGCGCAGCAGAGCGCCGCAAACATGACGGCGCAGCCGCCCCCCGGCGCCGCGCCGCGACAGGAGGTATACGAACAATGTCTGTCTGCACTGCAAAATCCTTTGACCTGACCGGCAAGATCGCGCTGATCACCGGCGCTTCTTACGGCATCGGCTTCGCCATCGCCACCGCCATGGCCAACTGCGGCGCCACCATCGTTTTCAACGACATCAAGCAGGAGCTGGTGGATAAGGGCATGGCCGCCTACAAGGAGGCCGGCATCGACGCCCACGGCTACGTCTGCGACGTCACCAACGAGGAGGCCGTCAACGCCTTCGTCAAGCAGGTCACCGAGGAAGTCGGCCACATCAACATCCTGGTCAACAACGCCGGCATCATCAAGCGCATCCCCATGTGCGAGATGAGCGCCGCGCAGTTCCGCCAGGTCATCGACGTCGACCTGAACGCCCCCTTCATCGTCTCGAAGGCGGTCATCCCCGACATGATCGAGCAGGGCGGCGGCAAGATCATCAACATCTGCTCGATGATGAGCGAGCTGGGCCGCGAGACTGTCTCGGCCTACGCTGTGGCCAAGGGCGGCCTGAAGATGCTGACCAAGAACATCGCATCCGAGTACGGCGCATACAACATCCAGTGCAACGGCATCGGCCCCGGCTACATCGCCACCCCGCAGACCGCGCCCCTGCGTGAGATCCAGCCCGACGGCAGCCGTCATCCCTTCGACCAGTTCATCATCGCCAAGACTCCGGCCGGCCGCTGGGGCGAGGCGTCCGACCTGGGCGGCCCGGCCGTGTTCCTGGCTTCCGAGGCTTCGGACTTCGTCAACGGCCACATCCTCTACGTCGACGGCGGCATCCTGGCCTACATCGGCAAGCAGCCCCAATAAACCCACCCACCCGCCCTTCAGCGGTGGCCCCCCGGCATGGCTGCGCCATGCCACCCCCCTGGCGGGGGGTAAAGGGCCTGGTTTAGGTGTGTTTTTTTTAAAAGAGAACGGCTCCCTCATCCGTGCGGGTGGGGGAGCCGTTTTTATCGCTGCCGCAGGTAGCGCCTTGTCTCGGCCGCCACCTCGCCCGACAATGCGAACAGCCCGATCAGGTTGGGCAGCATCATCAGGCCGTTGAAGCTGTCGGCCAGCGCCCACGCGGCGTCAAAGCCGGCGGTGCACCCGGGCAGGATCAGCGCCAGGAAGGCCAGCCGGTAGGCCCAGACCGTCCCCGGGCCGAAGAGGTAGGCCCAGCACCCGGCGCCGTACTGGCTCCAGCCCAGCACCGACGACCAGGCGAAGAGCAGCGTCGCCACCGCCACGAAGCCGGGCCCCAGCGGCCCCAGCGCCGACGCGAAGGCCGCCCCGGCCAGCTGTGCGGGCGGGATGGGCGCGGCCGGCCGCCCGGTCTCAAGGTCCACCAGGCCCGCGCAGAGGATAGCCAGGGCCGTCATCGTGCACACCACAAAGGTGGTGAAAAACACCTGGAAGATGCCCCACATGCCCTGCCGGGCGGGCTCCCGCGTGGAGGCCGCGCCGCTGGCAATGGCCGAAGAGCCCAGCCCCGCCTCGCTGGAAAAGACGCCGCGCATCGCCCCCCAGCGCACGGCCGCGGCCATGCCGTAGCCCAGCGCGCCGCCCCCCGCCGCCCGCAGGCCGAACGCGCCGCGGAAAATGGCCCCCAGGGCCGCCGGTATGGCGCCGGCGTGCGCCAGCAGCACAAGGGCCGTCCCCGCCAGGTAGAACGCCGCCATCCAGGGCACCAGCCTGCCGGCGGCAGCGGCCACCCCTTTCATCCCGCGCAGCAGCACCGGCGCGGTGACGGCGGCCAGCGCCAGCCCCGTCAGGGCAGGGGAGAGGCCGAAGGCCCCCTCCATGCCGGCGGCAATGGCGTTGACCTGGCTCAGGTTGCCGATGCCGAAGGAGGCCAGCAGGCACAGCAGCGCGTAGGCGGCCGCCAGCGCGCGGCCCAAAGCGCGGCAGCGCGGCTTTGCGCCCAGCCCCGCTGCCAGGTAATACATCGGGCCGCCGTGCCAGCCCCCGGCCCGCCACTGCCGGTAGCGCAGGCCCAGCAGGTTCTCGGCGTAGGCGGTCGTCATGCCGAACAGGGCCATCACCCACATCCAGACCACCGCCCCCGGCCCGCCGCTGGCCAGGGCCGCGGCCACCCCCACGATGCTGCCGGTGCCGATGGTGGCCCCCAGCGCGGTGCACAGGCTCTCGAGCGGGCTGATGCCGCCGGCCTCCCCGCGGGCAAGCTCGGGGCTGCGCCGCAGGATGGCCCCCAAAGTCTGCCCCAGCCACAGCGGCAGATGCACCAGCTGGAAGCCGCCGCAGCGCAGCGTCAGCCACAGGCCCGCCGCCGCCAGCAGCCCCACCCCCGGCGCGCCCCAGACAAGGCCGTTCACCGCCGCCAGCAGCTGCATCATCCGCGCCCACCTCCCACGCAAAAAAACAGGGGCCCCGCCGCCTTGGCAGGGCTCCTGCTATGTGTATGTGGGGGCGGGGCGCTTTATGCGCGTTTGGTCTGGTGGCCGCGGGGCCGCTGCTGCGCGCTGTGCTTCGGCAGCAGGCCGGCGCGGTCGAGGGCGGGGCGCACGGCCAGGTACAGCAGCACGGCGCAGGCGGTCGAGACCAGGCTGTTGACCAGCGTGACGCCCCCGGCGATGCCCGCCAGGGCCTGCGCGGCCGTGTAGTCCTGCCCGAAGATGTATACGTTGCGGAAATAGCCCAGCAGCGGGTCGGTAAAGACGTTGACCAGCAGGCCCGACCCAGCCGAGGCCGTCACCCGCAGCACGTAGGGCAGGCGGCGGGCGGGGTCTGCCGTATCCAGCCTGCACAGGCGGTGGGCGGTCAGCCCGCAGACGGCGCCGATGATGAACTTGAGCACGAAGGTGGTGACGGCGTAGCCGGGGTCCCCGGCCAGAACGTCGGCCAGCGCCAGCCCGATGGCCCCCGCCAGCCCGCCGGACACGCCGTCCATCAGCAGGGCGGCCAGGGCGGTGAAGGTGTTGCCCAGATGGAAGGACGAGCCGCCGTAGAACGGCACCCGGAAAAACAGATAGGCCGCAAAGCTCAGCGCGGCCATGACGCCGGTCAGGGCCAGCTCGTGCGGGGTGAAGCTGCGCTTATACAGCGCGCTTGCAAAGATGATCGCGATGACGACGGCTGCCAGCAGCAGCCACAGCGCGGTGGACGACATGACGGTCCCCTCCTTTGAAAAAATCCTGCCCGCCCTCTTGACATGGGACGCCGCGGCGGGTATGCTCCTATTATAACGAAAACTGGCCTCGTGAAAATACCCAGAACAGAACTTTTTTATGGTACCAGTTTGGAAAAGGAGGGCGCTTTTATGCTGCATCTGACCACCGCGCTGGACCCGGCCGCCAAGGCCCCGCTGTACCAGCAGCTCTACCACAGCATCGTGCAGGAGATACGCGCCGGCGCTTTGCCCGCCGGCGCCCGCATGCCCGGCAAGCGCAGCCTGGCCGAGGCGCTGTCGGTGTCGGTGAACACGGTGGACGCGGCCTACCAGATGCTGGCGGCCGAGGGCTACCTTGCCAGCCGGCCCCGCAGCGGCTTTTATGTAGAGGGCTACCCGGCCCGGCCCGGCCCCGGGGCCGAAGCGCCCGACGCCCCCGCCGCGCCCCCGGCGCAGGCGCAGGCGGGCCCGCCGCTGCGCTATGACCTGTCCACCAGCGGGGTGGATACGCGGCTGTTCCCGGCGCGGACCTGGGCCCGGCTGGAAAAGGAGCTGCTGTACACCTCGCCCGGGCTGCTGGCCCGCGGGGACCCGCGCGGCGAGCCGGAGCTGCGGCAGGCCCTGGCGGCCTACCTGGCGGAGTACCGCGGCGTGCGCTGTACGCCGGAGCAGCTCGTGGTGGGCGCGGGCATCGAGTACCTGCTCAGCCTGCTGGCCCCGCTGCTGCCGGGGCCGGCCGCGGTGGAGGAGCCCGGCTACCCCCGGGCGCGCCAGGTGCTGGAGAACAGCGGCCGGCCCTGCCGCGCCGTGCCCGTGGACGAGGGCGGGCTGTCGGTGGCGGCGCTGGCGGCGTCGGGCGCGGCGGTGTGCTACGTCACGCCCAGCCACCAGTTCCCCACCGGGGCGACCATGCCGGCCCCGCGCCGGGCCGAGCTGCTGGCCTGGGCGGCCCAGCGCCCGGGCGGCCGTTACATCATCGAGGACGACTACGACTCGGAGTTCCGCTTCGACACGCGGCCCCTGCCCAGCCTGCAGGGCATGGCCGGGGCGGAGGGCCCGGTGGTCTACCTGTCGACGGTGGCGCGCAGCCTGGCCCCGGGCATACGCATCGCCTATATGGTGCTGCCGGCGCAGCTGCTGCCCGCCTGGCAGCGGCGCTACAGCCTGTATTCGGGCACGGTGGGCCGCTTTGAACAGCAGACCCTGGCCCGCTTCATCGAGGGGGGCTACTTCACCCGGCACCTGGCGCGCAGCCGCGTGGTGTACAAGGCGCGGCGCAACGCCCTGGTGAAGGCGCTGGCGGCGTCGTTCGGCCCGGCGGCGGCCCTGTCGGGGCTGCACACGGGGCTGCACCTGCTGCTGCGCCTGCAAGGGCAGAGCCTGCCGCCCGACGCCCGGCTGGTCGCGGCGGCGCGGCAGGCCGGCATCCGCCTGACGGCGCTGAGCAGCTATTACCGGGAGGGGCCCGCGGCCTGCCCACCGGGCACGCTGGTGCTGGGGTACGGCGCGCTGGACGACGCGCTGTGCGCCCCGCTGGCGGAGGAGCTTGCCGCCACATTGAAAAAGGCCTGCACGGAGGCCTCCGCCTCCTCGCCGGGGACGTAGCGGCCGCTGCGCGCGTCGGCGCGGCCCGGCAGCGCGAAGCTTTCGACGGCGGCGTCGTTGACGGCCAGCCATTCCAGCGTCTGTTCCAGCGTCAGCAGCTCGCCCGCGCCGAGGTCGGTCAGCAGCTCGCCGCTGGCCTGGCGCAGCGCCGCGGGCAGGGACGCGGGCAAGGCCTGCAGGTTCTGGCGGAAAAAGGCGTCCCAGACGGCGGCCCGGGCGGCCGCGGCCGTGCCGGGCTCCAGCGCGGCATCCAGCCGCTGCAAAAGCGCGTGGGCCCCGGCGGCGTCCCAGTCGTTCACGCCCGTCAGGCCAAAGCGCGCCAGCTCCGCCGGGCGCAGCGCCCCCGAAAGGCTCAGCCGCACGGCGCCGTAGGCGTTGCACAGCGCGGCCAGCGTCTCGGGCGTGGCGGCGAGGTAATGGGCGTCCGCGGGCAGGGGCAGCACCGCCTGCAAAGCCTGCAGGCAGCGGGCGGGCCCCGCCGCCGCATAGCAGTCGGCCAGGGCGCCCTCATCCCCGGCGAAGGGGACGGCCAGCTGGCTGGGCAGGGCCATCAGGTGCAGGCAGTTCTGGCTGGCGTTCAGGTACAGCAGCACGAAGGCCGGCTGCTGCCCGGCCACGCAGGCCAGCACCGTCAGCTGCTGGTCGGCGCGGGGCGTCTGGATGGGCACGCCGCTCTGGCTTTCGGCGGCCTGCACGCGGTCCGCCGCCTGGCGCTGGGCCAGCAGCGCGACGCCCGCCACCAACGGCAGCAGCACCAGCAAGCTGAGCCACAGGGCCGTCCAGAACTGTTTCCAGGCTTTGGTCTCCATGGATAACGCCTCCCTTGTGCATGAAGTATGGCCCGGCCGGGCAGACTGTATGCACAAAGGAGGCGATGCACAATGACCGACCGCGAACGCCGCCCCGCCGACGGCGAGGCGCTGCCCGCACCCGAGGACTTCTGGCTGGAGCTGGGGCCGCCGTCCGCCTACTACGGCACCGGCGCCTACGACCGCGCCCTGCGGGAAGGGGACGCGTCCCCCGACGCCGAGCGCCTGGGCTGGACCGGGGCCGAGCCCGGCCGCGACGGGCCGCCCCATAAGCCCGAAGCCAAAAAATAAATTTGCAAAAAGCGCTTGACAATCCGCCGCGATGTGGTATAATAACACACGTCCCAGCCAGCTGGGCGCAAGTGAATAAGCGGATATGGCGGAATTGGCAGACGCGTTAGATTCAGGTTCTAATCGGGGCAACTCGGTGGAGGTTCAAGTCCTCTTATCCGCACCACACATCCGGGCCCTTCCCTTCGGGGAGGGGCCCGGTTTTGTTTTGCCCGGCGCGGCGGGCGTGCTCAAAAATGCAAAAGAGGCTATCGCAGGGCGGATGCCATGCGGTAGCCTCTTGTTCTGTTTGCGCTTTATTTTGGCTTGCCTTTACTCGAAAAAGTCCATGCCCGCCACGGGGACGATGCCCAGCATCTCCTCGTTGGCGCGGCGCAAGGCGTCGATGTCGGAGTTGATGATGCAGTTGTAGATCTTGACATGGGTGTCGTTGTCGCTGAGGGGGGGCAGGCCCGCCTTGTGGCGGCGGTGGACGCGGGAGCTGAATAGCTGGGTGATGTGCTCGCGGATCAGCTGCTGCACCATGTAGTAGATGTCCTTGTAGAGCTTGTTGTGGCTCATGCGGATGACCTGGTAGTGGAAGTTGAAGTCGGCTTCGACCGCGGCGGCCAGCAGCTCCTCCGAGTAGGGGTCGGCCTCGTAGGCGACGGAGCACTGCTTGTGGCGGTCCAGCGCTACCTTGAGCTGGGCCTTCTCCTCATCGGTGCCGGTCTGCACCGCAAGGCGCATGCACTCCAGCTCCAGCAGGTAGCGCAGCTGGCGCACGTCCTTGTATTTGTCCTCGCCCTCGTAGAGGAAGGAAATCTCGTCCAGAATGGGCTTGAGGGAAAAGTTGCACACGAACGAGCCCTCGCCCACGCGCGTCTCGATGATGCCCAGGGTGTTCAGCTTTTGCAGGGCCATGCGCACGCTCAGGCGGTTGACCCCGAAGGTCTCGGCAAATTCGGATTCGGAGGGGATCTTGTCCCCCGGCTTCCACAGGCCGTCGGCGATGTCCTGCTTGATGGCGGAACAGACCTGGTCCACGATGGAGACGCGGGCGATCTTCATTTTTTTTCTGGTCCGGCGGGCGCCCTGCGCGCTGGCCGCGGCCGTTTGTTCTTGCAGCATTTTGTATACACCTCACACCTCGTGTACACGCCGCGGCACAGGGCGGCGTATTACCCCTATTATACAGGCTTTTTGTCTTTTTGTCATCATGTCATTCAAAATTTTTAGCTTGTAGGCACAGGATTTTTGGCTTCAGGCACAGGATATGAAAAAGCGGACAGCCCCCTTCCGGCGGCAAGTGGAAGGGGGCTGTCCTCCAAGGGGTCTAGGGGAACGCAATCAAGAGGAGGTTCGCTTATGAGCTATGGATAAGGAAGTTGCAGGGCGGATTTGGGTTTACTCGATGACGACCTTGCGGGCGGTGGCCATGGCCTGCTCGCTCATCTCCTGGCCGATGCCGGGCAGCTCGGGCACTTCGTAGAAGCCGTTCTTCGGCTCGTAGAAGTACTTGCCGGCGTTCTTGAACTTGGTCAGCAGGTTGGCGTTGTGCTCTTCGTGGATGACGAAGTTGGGGATGACCGTCTCGACCTGCAGGGCCGCGGCCGTGGCGATGGGGCCGCCGCAGACGTGGATCTGCACGCCCACGTCGTAGACCTGGGCCATGTCGCAGATCTTCTTGGTCTCGGTGATGCCGCCGGTGTTGCACAGGT
>CALXGZ010000188.1 GCA_944387975.1 uncultured Faecalibacterium sp. | reverse complement strand
GATGATGTTCTGGGCGGCGGTGCAGTAGGTGTCGGTGAAGTCGATCTGCTGCATACGCTCCTCGGTGACGGTCATGCCGGCCATGCCGAAGTCGGCCTTGCCGCTGACGACGGCCGCGATGATGGAGTCGAACTCCATGTCCTCGATCTCGAGCTCGTAGCCCAGCTTGTCGCACAGGGCCTGGGCGAACTCGGGGTCGATGCCGACGATCTCGCCGCCCTCGATGTACTCATAGGGGTCGAAAGCGGCGTTGGTGGCCATGACCAGGGTGCCGTTGGGGTGCTCGGTGCCTTCGGGGGTGACATAGCCGGCGGCGCCCTCCACCTTGGCGATGTACTTATCCAGGATGGCGTCGAGGGTGCCGTCCTCCTTCAGCTCGGCGATGGCGCCGTTCAGGGCCTCGGTCAGCTCGGGCTTGTCCTTGCTGACGGCGATGGCGTAGCTCTCCTCCGCATAGGCGGTGTCCAGCATGGTCAGGGTGTCCTCGTTGGCGGCCACGAAGTTCTTGGCCACCTGGTCGTCGATGCACACGGCGTCGATCTTGTTGGTCAGCAGGGCCTGCACGGCGTCGGCGGCCTTGTTGTAGCGCTCGACGTTGGCCAGGTTCAGGCCCTCGGCGTTGCCGATCTCCTCGCTCATCATCAGGTCGCCGGTGGTGCCCAGCTGCACGCCCACGACCTTGCCGTTCAGGTCCTCCAGGGCCTGGATGGCCTGGGTGGAAGCGGTGCTGCCGGCGGCGGAAGCGGCGCTGCCGGTGCTGGAGGCGGCGGTGGAAGAGCTGGTGCTGGAGCAGGCGGTCAGGGCCAGGGCGGCGGACAGACCGGCAGCTGCCAGGAAGCTGCGGCGGGTGATCTTCTTCATATTCATACACTCCTCTTGTACATACGATAAGCAGACAGGCGGCGGGGCCCCTGCCCCGTCCCGGGCCGCAAACAGACGATGCGGCGTTCAGCCGGGCCGTACCCGACGGACAACCTGTAGTATAGTTTGTACAAATGTAAATGTCAAGTGTTGTGCATAAAAGCGGGCCAAATTGAAACCGAATTGAGATAACTTATGCAAAAACCGCCCAATTTCGACGCATATATGCAAAAACTTCAGGCCCCAGGCGCCGCCGCGTTGCTTGCAGGTACGCGTTGGATGATCCAAAGGACGTTGACCTTTTCTTCCGCTTTATCTTCTACGATGATAAACGTGATCAAGAAGTTGCCGCTCAAAGGGTTCTTCCGGGAGCTGTCTGTCAAAGCACTATACAATATAGAGTCATTAATGATAGTGTTTTCCTTCTTGTTTTCCCATTGGCTATATGGGAAAGAGCCACTCGTCCAAAGGCCCCAGGCTGTTTTTTCTAGCTCTTCTGTTGTCCAAGCGGTTTGATCAGCTGTAGGACCGCAAAAGTTGTAAAAATCCACCCCCAAATATGTTTCTGCTTCATTTTCAGAGGAAGTAAAAGCTACGTTAAAATCATTCATATAACCATTTTCTATGAACCAGTCTGCCAAATACTCCTCTTGGTCGGTGGTTAACTCAAACGTCGTGATTTTAAAATCTTTAAGGTCATCACTGGCCAGGACTTCTTTTAGCTTTTCCTCGATAAACGCCCTATCCTCCGCGGTCACGATGCCTTTCTTCTCAAACGTAACGTTGACCGTCTTGTTTTCGTGGATGCCGGCAATGATATAGGCGCCGTTGGCGTCCGCGCTCAGGGCTGTGCTGTTGACGGTGACGCGGTCCACTTCGTAACCATCGTCCGGCTTTACGGTAATGGTGACGGAGCCGCCCTCCGCTACGCTCGACGCGCTGGCCGTTGCCTTGCCGCCCTCGCCGTATTCGACAGTGACGGTATACATCACAGGGTCGTCTTTGCCGCCGTCATCGTCATCGCTGGGCCGGCTGGAGCTGCTGGAACTGCTCGAACTGCTGGAACTGGACGAACTGGACGAGCTTGCGGCGTTTTCCAGCAGCCAGTCCAGCAGGTCGCAGCCGGTGAGCATGCCCGCCGTCAATACGGCCGCCAGCGACAGGGCGGCCAAACGTTTGAGTTGCATATGCTTTCCTCCCTCGTTTTCCGGTATGGTGTACTTTGCCGGAAAAATTTTTACAGGAATAGTATAACAAAAATTTCACCTAGCTGCAATGCTTCCACTATCCCATTCACGTTACTTTTTTGCCCGTTTACCGCAGTTTGGTAAAGTACACCTTGCCGGAAAGAAATTTCCCCCTCAGTCAGCTTCGCTGACTGAGGGGGAAATTTGTGCACCACGCGGCGGAGGGGAAAACTCCCCCCACCGGGGGGAGTCGGCCCGCAGGGCCGGTGGGGGGCCACCGCTCAAGGGCGGGCGGGTGGGTTATTTCGTGCCGTAGATGCGGTCGCCGGCGTCGCCCAGGCCGGGGACGATGTAGCCCTTCTGGTCCAGGCACTCGTCCAGGGCGCCCAGGTAGATCTGCACGTCGGGGTGGGCGGCGCGCAGGGCCTCGACGCCTTCGGGCGCGCCGATCAGGCCGATGAACTTGATGTGCTTGGCGCCGCGCTTTTTGATCATGGTGATGGCGTCCACGGCGCTGCCGCCGGTGGCCAGCATCGGGTCAAGCACCAGCACGTCGCGCTCGTCGATGTCGGAGGGCAGCTTGCAGAAGTATTCCACGGGCTGCAGGGTCTCCTCGTTGCGGTACAGGCCGATGAAGCCCACCTTGGCGGCGGGGATCAGGCTGAGCATGCCGTCCAGCATGCCCATGCCCGCGCGCAGGATGGGCACCAGGGCCAGCTTGCGGCCGGCCAGCACCTTGGTCTTGGCCATGCAGATGGGGGTCTCGATCTGCACTTCTTCTAGCGGCAGGTCGCGGGTGGCCTCGTAGCACAGCAGGGTGGCGATCTCGCTGACAAGGTCGCGGAACTCCTTGGTGCCGGTCTGCTTGTTGCGCAGCAGGCTGATCTTGTGCTGCAGCAGGGGGTGCTCAACGATCATGGGGTTCATAACTACACGCTCCTTTTCCAGATGGGCAAATGGATTGGCGGGACGAGGCGGCTCACCGCTGCTCGAGCGCCATCAGTTTCTCGATGCGGCGGCTGTGGCGGCCCCCCTCGAAGGGGGTGGCCAGGAACAGGTCCGCCAGCTGGCAGGCAAGGCCGGGGCCGACCACCCGCCCGCCCATGCACAGGACGTTGGCGTCGTTGTGGC
>CALXGZ010000187.1 GCA_944387975.1 uncultured Faecalibacterium sp. | reverse complement strand
CGCCGAGGGCGGCATCGCCAAGGCCTACCAGTGCAACGTCCTGGTCGAGAACGACTGCAAGGTGGTCGCGCAGCAGGTCCTCGAGGACCTCGGCCCCTGCGACATCCTTGTCAACGGCGCGGGCGGCAACAGCGCCAAGGCCAACACCGACAAGGAGTTCTACGAGCCGGGCGACATCGACGACTCGACCTTGCAGACCTTCTTCACCATCTCGCCCGAGAACGTCTCGAGCGTGCTGGAGCTGAACTTCCTGGGCACATTGCTGCCCACCCAGGTGTTCGCCAAGCAGATGCTGGGCCGGCCGGGCTGCTGCATCGTCAACATTTCCAGCATGAACGCCTTCACCCCGCTGACGAAGATCCCCGCCTACTCGGGCGCGAAGGCCGCGGTCTCGAACTTCACCCAGTGGCTGGCGGTGCACTTCAGCAAGGAGGGCATCCGGGTCAACGCCATCGCCCCGGGCTTCTTCATCTCGGAGCAGAACGCCCGCCTGCTGTACAACGAGGACGGCAGCCCCACCGCCCGCGCCGAAAAGATCCTGGCCGGCACCCCCGCCGGCCGCATGGGCCGCCCCGAGGAGCTGGAGGGCGCGCTGCTCTTCCTCGTGAACAACGAGGCCGCCGGCTTCATCAACGGCATCGTCCTGCCGGTGGACGGCGGCTTCCAGGCCTATTCCGGCGTATAAAACGCGCGGCAGCGCACAACGCATAAAACCGCCCCGCGGCCTCCGGTCTCCCGGTTCTCCGCGGGGCTTTGTTGTTGGGGTATGTTTTTTACAGTGGCAGCGTCAGCCCAAAGTACTGCGCCAGCAGGTTGGCGGCGGTATTCGCCACCAAAATGGGGTTGCCGTTTTCCTCATCGTACCGATAGCCTACATCCGTGCCAGCAAGGGCGTCGTTCAGGGCCTTGATGGCGTCGTTCAGGTTGCCAGTTGTCAGTTCGGTAGCTTCCTCGCTGCTATTGCCAACAGCTTTGTCAGGGCCTTCAGGGCCTTTGCGCCAATAGCAGTTTGTAATGCCCCCATAGTTTGCTCCCGCGATGCCGCCGGCATAGCTGTAGCCACCGGTGGCTGTCACCGTGCCGCCGGCAAAGCAGCAGCCTGTAATGCTCCCAGTATCGTTTGTTCCCGCGATGCCGCCGGCCCGGCTGTCGTTACCGGTGGCTGTCACCGTGCCGCCGGCAACGCAGCAGCCTGTAATGCTCCCACCTGTAATGCTCCCTGTACTGTTTGCTCCCGCGATGCCGCCAACGCGGCTGGAACCTTCGGTGCTTGTTACTGTACCGCTAAAGAAGCAGCCCTGGATCGTGCCGCCGTCATTGCGTCCTGCGATGCCGCCGGCGCATACTGTAGCGGTTATAGTGCCCGATACGGTGCAGCCGGAGATCGTGCCCAGGTTTGTCGCCGCGACGCCGCCGCACTGAGCGTAGTATCCGGAAAAGTTTACGTCTACAAGCTTTACATTTTTGACGGTACCTTTCTCGCCGATAGAAGCGAACAGCCCACAGCCGCCGTTCAGCCCGCTGATGCTGTGGCCCTGGCCGTCAAAGTTGCCGGTGTAAGTACCGCCGATGGAGGTCCATAGTGTACCTGTAAGATCAATATCGCCCTCCAGGGTGCAGTCGATGCCGGGGTCGGTTGCTGCCGCCTCGTTTGCCGCCTTGGCCCACTGCATAAAACCGGCGTTGGTGTAGACGGTGTAGAGTGTACCGCCGTCTGACGTTGTAGTGATCACGGCGTCCTGCTTGACCGGGTCGCTGCTCGCGCTGCTGCTGTCATCGCCGCCGTCATCGTCGTCATTGTCGTCGTCGCCGCCGTCGTAGCTGGGGCGGCTGGTCGAGCTGCTGGAACTGGACGAACTGGACGAGCTGGCGGCATGTTCCGTCAGCCAGGCCAGCCAGTCGCAGCCGGTGAGCATGCCCGCCGTCACAACAGTTGCCAACGATAGAGCTGCCAAACGTTTGATGCGCATATACTTTCCTCCTTGTGTGTTTCCGGTAAGGTGTACTTTCCCAAACTGCGGTAAACGGGCAAAAAAGTAACGTGAATGGGATAGTGGAAGCGTTGCAGCAAGGCCAAATTTTTGTTATACTATTTCTGCGAAAGCATTTCCGAAAAAGTACACCTTACCGGAAACCATGTGACCCCACGCAAAAAGCCCCCGGGAGGCACAGCGCCTTCCGGGGGCTTTTATGTTTGTATTGCCTTTACAGCTGCTTGCCCCCGCCGGTGGCCACCTCTCAAGGGTGGGCGGGTGGGGTTTAATCACTCCCCCCGCATCGCGTCGAACATCGCCTTGATCTCGTCGATGGTGTAGCCGCGCCCGCGCATGGTCCGGGCGAACTGCTGGTAATCCATACCGCTGGCGGCGCTGCCCGTGCCTGCGGCCGCCGCGGAAGAAGCCGCCGTGCCCGACGCGCCGCTGCTGCCGGAGCTGCTTCGGCTGCCGGACGCGCTGCCGCCGGAGCTGCGGCTGGCGGCGCGGGCGCTGGCCGCGGCGGCCTCCTGCTGGGCCTGGCTGCGCTTGAGGGCCCACTCGCCCTGTGCGATGGCCAGCTTCTGGCTGGCGACGTCGTTGTCAAAGCGCTGCTGGGCCAGGGCGTCCTGGTACTGCTGGGCCGCCAGGCTGTCGTCGTAGCTCTGCTGGGCCAGGCTGTCCTGGCGCAGGCGCTCCTGCAGCTGCTGCTCCCACAGGGCGTCGGCGCGGCTGGCTTCGTAGTCGCGGCTGTCGGCGTACATGCTGTAGCCGGTCTGGGCCAGGCCGCTCAGCATCGAGCCAAGGCCCGTGGTCCCGCTGATGGCCAGCTGCGCCACGTTGCCCAGCAGGCCCAGCACGCTCATCACGTTGTTGAAGGTCTGCTGGCTGCGGGCGGCCTTGGCCTCTTCCTCCTGGCTGTAGTAGCCGTACAGGTCGTTCAGGCTGCCAAGGTAGCTGGTGTACTGGGCATAGTCCTGGGCCGCGGCGCTCTCGTAGGCGTCCTGCCGCTGTTCCAGCTGGGTGTAGTAGTCCTCCAGCTGGCGGTAATACAGGTCCTGGGCGTTCTGTTCCTGCTGGGTCAGGGCGTCGATCTGCTCCATCAGCATGTCGCCCTCGCTGGTGTAACTGTCCAGCGCCAGGCTGTACAGGGTCGGGATAACGCTGTTCAGCCCGTTCATCTGCTGCTGGTAGGCCTGCTGCGCCGCGCTGGCGGCGTAGCTGGAGCCATAGCCCCCGGTCAGCGCGGCGGCCTGGGCCGCGGCGTCGGTGCTGGCGTCGTGGGCGTTCTGCCGGTAGGCCTGGGCGTACTGGCGGTACAGCGGGTCGGCCGCGTAGTTATAGGAGAACTTCTCCTGCTTGCGGGCCGGGTTCAGAAGGCTGTCGATCTCCCCCTGGTGCTGGCTCTGGTAGGCGGCGGGGCGGTTCGCCTGCCACTGCTGCAAAGCGCTGGCCGCGTTGTTCACCGCCTCGCCGGGCTGGTACTGCGCCGAGGCCAGCGCCTGCTGCACCGACGCTTTGTCGTTCAGCCCCTGGGTGCTGTAGGGGTCTTTTTTCTTGGCCGCCATAGTGGCCTCCTTTCTGTCACTCGTCGCCGAGGCGGCTTCGCAGCCCCTCCGCGAGGTTCTCGGTGTCGATGTTGGTAAGTACGTACTGTAATTGCTCCTGCATTTGATACAAATAGTTGCGGATGACCCGGGCGTCCTCGGGGTCCATGTTGCTGCTCAGCCGGGGCAGGCCCAGCTTGCTCAGCCCTGCAAGGCTTGCCATAAGCCTTTCCTCCTTTCTCACAGGCCGCCCTTTGCGGCGGCAAAGCTGCGGCTGACGCTGCGCAAGGTCAGCTGCCCGACGCCGGTCAGGCGCAGCCGCAGGCTGTCGTGCCGGCGCGGGGTCAGCGGGATGCGCAGCTTTTCCTTTTCCGTGCGGGCGGCGGCCCAGGCCAGCTTTTCCCACGGGCCGCCGTCGCAGCTGGCCCACACCGTCAGCGTCGTGCCGGGCTGGGCGTCCAGCCGCAGCACCAGCTGCGACAGATACTTGTCCTCCGTGTCGTCCAGGCCCATCTCGCCCGTCACCAGCTCAAAGGGCAGGCTGCCCTCGGCCTCGCCGCTGCCGCCCGCCAGCACGGCGTCCTCGTCGCGGGCGGGGCCGGCCGCCCACAGGGCCGCGCCGTCCCACAGGTACAGCTGCCGCCCGCTGGACAGCATCTCCAGCTGGCCCGAGGCCCCAGTGTCCTCCTGCTGCCACAGGCCGCGCTCCGTGTCATAGACCAGCAGCCGGCCCCCTTCCTCCCGCTGGAGGTAGAGGTAATACCGCCCGTCCAGCCAGCCGGCGGCGGCCCGCTGCACCCCGGCCAGGCCGCTGGGGTCCAGCGTACCCGACACCTTCACCGGCAGGCTGCCGTCCCAGGCCATCACCCCCTCGGGCGAGAGGTAGTACAGCGTCTCGTTGATGACGCACAGGCTGCCGGCCGCGTTTTTGGCCACGCCGCGGCAGCGCAGGCTGCTGAGCTGGAAGTCCGCCGGCTTCGACCCGCACAGCTTGTGCAGGCTGTGCTCTTTAAAGAACAGCACGTAGCCCATGCAGGTGGCCGCGCCGGTAAAGTCCCCGTCGCTGCCCACCGTCACCGCGTAGCTGTCGGCGGCGGTGTTCCGGTACGAGAACCAGTTGCTCGGGTCCCCCAGCTTGCAGGCGTAGATCACGTTCTCGCTGCCGGAGCAGCCCCACACGCGGTTGTCGCACTCGGTCAGGTAGTCCAGGTCCGGCACGCGCCGCTCGCAGCCGAAGGGCTTGTCCGTGGTGTAGCTCAGGCTGCTCTTGCCGTCCAGGCTGGTCCAGGTGGCGCTGGTCCCGGTCTGGCTGATGCGCCCGTAGAAGTGCTCGCCGCCAGGGGTCACGCGCACCATCAGCCAGTCCTCGCCCGCGTCGTACAGCACCTTTTCGCCGTCCACATCGTCGCAGACGCCCGCCGCGGCCGCCGCCGAGCCTTCCACGGTCACGGTGTCCCACACGGCGAAGTCCGCCCCGATGCCCGGCGCGCTGATCTTGCAATAGTCGAGCGTCACCGCGGTCCACCGCTCCAGCGAGCTGCTGTATACCTCCACCACGCCGTCGGCGTTCCACGGGCTGGACTCCGCCACCACCTTCAGGAACACCTCGCCGTCCTCCGGCGTCTCCGGTTCGCTGGCGCCCCAGCTGTCCGCCACATAGGTCTTGCCCTCGGCGTCGCAGGGGCACAGCTCCACCGTCGCGCTGCCCGCCGCCCAGGCCGCGCCCAGGCTGTGCAGCGTGCCGTCGGCGGTGTCGAAGGCCATCTTGTCCGGGAAGATCAGCACCTTGGTGCCGATGCCCACCAGGCTCTTTTTGCCCTCGCTCAGCACGCCGCTGCGGCTGACCGTCTCGCCGCCATCGTCGGGGGTGTAGCTCAGGCCGCCCCCGCTGATCAGCAAAAAGCCGTTCAGGTGGTACATCCCGTCCGCGCCCGCCAGCGTGCGCAGCTTGCGCCGCGGCGTCCGGGTGGACAGCGCCGGGAAGTCCCGGCTGGAAAAGTTCTCCGCCGCCGCGCACTCGGCCTCGGTGCAGCCAAAGGTCTCGTTCAGCCCGCCGAACACCCGCGTCTGGCGGCGGCTGTTCTTGATGCCGGGCAGTTCAGGCAGATACATATATCCTCCCTCCTCACCATTTCACCTGCCGCGCCGGGGGCCGGCTGCCCCGCCGCAGCCATGCGGCAAACTCGCCCAGCAGGGCGTTGCAGCGGGTCATCTCCCCGGCATAGCGCTCGTTTTCCCCCAGCGCCGCGTCCATCATGGCGCACAGGTAGTGGGGGTACATCCCGTCAAAGGGGAAGGGCACCAGCAGCGCGGCGCTGTCCGCCAGCCCCTGTGCGCCCAGCAGGTCGGCGCCCGTCTCGCCGTAGCCCTCGGCCCCGCCCGGCAGCACGATCCGCGCCCGGATCTCGCCGTCCTGGCGGCGCAGCCAGTCTTTCAGCCTCTCTTCTTCGATTCCGCAGCCCGGGCGCATGGCCCTTGCCTGCCCGATCGCTTCGGCTGCCGTCATCTGCAATCCTCCTTTCCTATTAAAAAGGGGCCCGGCGCACCGGTCCTGTCCGATACGCCGGCCCCGCTGCTCACTTGCCCGCCGCGTCCTCGGCCGCCGCGATGCGGGCGGCGGTCAGATCGTCCTGGCGCTGGCTGTGCTCCAGCACTTCGGCGACGGCTTTGGGCACCTCCACCTCGATGCCGCGGCGGATCTTGTAGTTGACGCCGTTCACACTGACGAACAGATCGCCCTTATAGCGGCCGTTGTCCTTGAACAGCTTGACGCGCACTTTTTCCTCTGCCATGTCCTTTTCCTCCTTTGCTCAGTTCGCCGCTGCCGAGGCCGAATAGCTCGACAGGCTCTCGATGCGCACCATGTACTGCTCCACCAGGCGCTCGGCGGCGCGCATACCCTTCCAGCCCACGCTGGCGCGCTGGTTCAGGGGGTCGTCGCCGTAGCCCAGCTGCTTGACGATGTGCTCAAGGCCCCCGCCCTCCAGCTCGGTGACGCCGTAGGCGTGCGCGCCCAGCACCAGGGTGCCGAAGACGGCGTAGCGGCCGCTGTCGCCGTTGGCGGGGCAGGTGTCGTCCTTCCAGATCTTGGCCTCGCTGGTCTCGATGAAGCGGATGTTGCCCAGCTTGCCGATCTCGCCGCGGTACATGGCCTCGGGGTCGGCGTACTTGTGCACCTCG
>CALXGZ010000186.1 GCA_944387975.1 uncultured Faecalibacterium sp. | reverse complement strand
CTGCTGCAAATGCAGAAGCTGCACCGGGCGGCCGTCGCTGTCCAGCTCCAGCCCATAGCTCACTTTGGCGTTCGTCCAGCCGGGGCGGGCGATCTTGCCCAGCGCCAGCAGGTCCTCGTAATAGCTTGTCAATGCCTGTAAGATCATCGCAGCACCTCGCAGTCCCGGACGTCCAGCACGCCGTGTTCCAGTCTGGCGCGGAAATAAGTGGGGGTGATGTTCTGCGGGTCGCTGTAGTCGAAGTCGTAGAGCATCAGCCCCAGGTCCCGGCTCTCGTCGATGGTGGGGATCGGTCCGCCCGGCCAGCGCCGGAAGCTGGCCGTGAACTCCCGGCACCCGAAGTAGGGCATCGAATAGCACTGTCCGCGCTCCATCCGGCGGGTGACGATGTCCTGGAATTTGCCGGGGTTGTCGGAGGGGGCGGCTTTGGCCGTCATGTCGAAGTGCGCCTCAATGACATAGTGGACATCCTGCAGCAGCAGGGACGAGCGCTGGACGATAGCCTGCGGCGCAGCCAGATAGAGAGGCTGCCCGCCGCCCTGTGCCGCCTGACGGACGTTGCGGGCGGAGATCTTGTCCGTCACCTCGTTGCGGCGGACGCTGACAAAGCGGATGGGGTTCATAATGTAGATGCGATCGATGCGCCAGCGCAGCCCCGGGTGAAAATAAATAGATTCCACCAGACCCCGCGCCGCCGACGGCGTGGGGACGTCATACGACATACGTTCTGTTTTGAGCTCTGGGCGACTGAACAGCGCATACGGCCCCCAGACTTCCAACTGGATCATAGGAATTGCTCCTTTCTATATTTAAACAAAGAATCCTTTTCCTGTTTCCACGTCGAGGGCAAGGCCGGTGCGGCGGTCATACAGTGTGGGGTCGGTCAGGATATATCCGCCGCCGTCCACGGTCTCAACTGCGCCGGCCGACTGCAGCTTTTGCAGGTGGTCAGGGTAGATGCTGACGGCAAACTGTCCCAGCTGGCGGAAGAGACGGCGGCTGACCTCCCCGCGCCGCAGCTGCTCCACAA
This sequence comes from uncultured Faecalibacterium sp., assembly GCA_944387975.1. Taxonomy (GTDB): domain Bacteria; phylum Bacillota; class Clostridia; order Oscillospirales; family Ruminococcaceae; genus Faecalibacterium. Next base: position 2,125 of record CALXGZ010000186.1, on the reverse strand, counting down.
GGGCTTCGCCCTCGTTGATGGGCAGGTAGACGGGCACGGTGGGGCTGTCGATCAGGTGGAACCGCTCTGCGACGGCGGCAAAGGGGAACATATTCCCCCGCAGCCCGTGGGCAAAGGCGTCAAGGACGCCGGCCTGGTCAAGGGCCGCGTCTCCCTTCAGGCTGCGGTAGAAGGCGAAGTAGCGCTCGATCGCGTCCAGCCCGGCAGGGTCATCGAAACGGGCCAGTACATGGCGGGCAGAGTCCACGTTTTGACAGAGCATGGCGGGGACGCGCTGGCCTTCCAGCCGGAACACGCTGACGACGCTCTCGGCGGCAGGTCGCCTGCCCTCGCGGTTGCAGCGTCCGGCCGTCTGCAGGATGGAGTCAAGGCCCGCCTCCTCCCGCCAGGCGACGGGGAAGTCAACGTCCACGCCGGCTTCGATCAGAGAGGTGGACACCACCCGGCAGGGCCTGCCTGCCTGCAGGCGGGCACGTAACTCCTGCAGCAGCCGCTTGCGGTCGGCGGGGCAGAGCAGGGTGGTCAGGCAGTAGCTGCCCTCCTGGCTGAGCAGGGCGTACAGCTGGCGTGCCGTCGCCCGCCGGTTGACGACGCACAAAGCCTGCGGCGCGGCGTTGAGCCGGGCGGCCAGCTCCTCGACAGGCAGCGTCCCGACTTGGCGGAGGACGGTGCGACGAAAGAAACGGTAAAGCTCCTCGGTGTCCGGGCAAAGCTCCTGCATCCTCAGCCCGGGGGCCAGCTCGTCGAAGAGGGGCTGCAGGGCCGGCTGGGTGGCGGTGCACAGGACGGCCGTGACGCCATAATGCTGCACCAGCTGCCCGATGGCATACACACAGGGCCGCAGGGTGGGGACGGGCAGGGTCTGTGCCTCGTCGAAGATCACCACGCTGCCGGCGATGTTGTGCAGCTTGCGGCAGCGGGAGGAACGGCTGGCGAAGAGGGACTCGAAGAACTGCACCGCCGTCGTCACGATGACGGGGGCGTCCCAGTTCTCGGTGGCGAGGGCCTTGCGGCAGCGTGCGGGGTCCGTCTCTCCGTCCGGCAGGGTGTAGTCTGCGCCAGCGTGGTGCTCGATGACGTTTTCATCCCCCAGGATGGAGCGGAACACCTCGGCGGTCTGGTCGATGATGGAGGTGTAGGGGATGACGTAGATCACCCGCGGCATCCCTTGCGCGGCGGCCTGCGCCAGCGCGAAGGCCAGGGAAGAGACGGTCTTGCCGCCGCCAGTGGGGACGGTGAGGGTGTACAGTCCGCGGGGCGATGTCTGCCCGGCGGCAAAGCAGGCGCGCAGGATGTCGCAGCGCTTTTCGTTCAGCGCGGTCCGGGCGTCCCACCAGGGGGCGACATAGGCTTCCAGCCGGGCCAGCAGTTCGGTAGGGGAGGCGTATCCGCCCCGGGGCGCTTCCCCGTCCATGAAGACCTCGGTGTCAAGGTAATCGGCGTCCACCAGGCAGGAGTAGAGCATCCGGATGTAGAAGGCCTCGGCCAGATTGTCGGTCGGGATCTGTTTGGGGCGGCCGGCAGGAGGCAGGCGCAGCTCGTCGCGCCAGGCGCTGAAGTCGAGCAAAGGCTTTTTCATGCGGCCCCGCAGGGTCCCGGCATCGGCGCAGTCGGTGGCCGCGCCGCCGTCCGGCAGACCGCCATGGTGCCCGGCTACCGCAAAGGCGGCTTCCAGCTGCCGCAGGGCATAGGCCTCTTGAGCGCCGGCGGTGGAGTGATCGACCTTCGGCCCGCCGGCCAGCCGCCGCTGGAAGGCGGCGCTGTACTTGCCGATATCGTGCAGCAGCCCCGCCAGCCGGGCCTGTTCCTGCCCGCCGAAGGGCTGCGCAAAGGCCTCGGCCAGCCGCGCCGTGCCCTGCAAGTGCTCGAGGACGGTCTGTTTCCGGCTGCCGTCCGGGGCGATGTGGGCGAGATACTTCGTTGTTTTGTCCATCCAAACCCTCCTTGTGCGTTTTGGAACTGGTTTCCATCTCTTTCTATGTCCATATCGTACCACATGAAAAGAACAATAAACAGGACTTACACGCAAAAACAGAGCTATAAAGACGATTTTGTGACGATCTACAGTTTTGCGATAAAGTTTTTGGAGGGTTTGACGAGAAGGCAAGGAGACACACAGAAAAGA
>CALXGZ010000185.1 GCA_944387975.1 uncultured Faecalibacterium sp. | reverse complement strand
GAAGTCGTCCACCCCCAGCGGGCTGGAAAAGCGCGCGGTGCCGCTGGTGGGCAGGGTGTGGTTCGGCCCGGCGAAGTAGTCGCCCAGGGCCTCGGGCACGTTGCGGCCCAAAAAGATGCTGCCGGCGTTTTTGATGCGGCCCAGCAGGGCGAAGGGGTCTTCGACGCACAGCTCCAGGTGTTCGGGCGCGATGCGGTTGCACACGCCGACGGCCTCGTCCAGGCTGCGGCAGAGGATGATCTTGCCGTTGTCCTCCACGCTGGCGCGGGCGATGGCCTGGCGGGGCAGGGCGGCCAGCTGCCTTTCCACCTCGGCCTGCACCGCCTTTGCCAGCGCCTCGCTGTCGGTGACCAGCACCGCGCTGGCAAGGCGGTCGTGCTCGGCCTGGCTGAGCAGGTCGGCGGCCACCCAGGCGGGGTCGCAGCCGCCGTCGGCCAGCACCAGGATCTCGCTGGGGCCGGCGATCATATCGATGCCCACCTTGCCGTAGACCTTGCGCTTGGCGGTGGCAACGTAGATGTTGCCGGGGCCGACGATCTTATCCACCGGCGGCACGCTCTCGGTGCCGTAGGCCAGGGCGGCCACCGCCTGGGCCCCGCCGGCCTTGAAGATGCGGCCGGCCCCCGCCACCGCCGCCGCCGCCAGGATGGCGGGGCTGACCTTGCCGTCCCTGCCGGCGGGGGTGGTCATGACGATCTCGGGCACACCGGCCACCCGCGCGGGCACAACGTCCATCAGCACGGTGGAGGGGTAGGCCGCCGTCCCGCCCGGGACGTAGACGCCGGCCCGCTCCACGGGGGTATATTTCTGGCCCAGGATCACGCCCTCCGTCTCGCTCATGACGAAGTCGTCGTGCAGCTGGCGGCGGTGGAAGGCCTCGATGTTGGCCGCCGCCTGCCGCAGCGTCTCGAGGAAATCAGGCCCCACCGCGGCCAGGGCCTCGTCCAGCTCCTGCTGCGTCACCTCCAGCGCGTCCAGCTCGGCCCCGTCGAACTTGCGGGCGTAGTCCCGCAGGGCGGCGTCCCCGCGGGCGCGCACGTCCGCGATGATGGCGTCCACCACCGCTTCCACATCCTGTTCGGCCCGCAGGTCGCGGTTCAGGACCTGTTCGGGGCGCAGCTCCTCCAAACGGTACAGTTTCATCATAACAGCGTCTCCTCCTTTTGGGCCAGGGCCGCCTGCAGCCGCCCCAGCAGGCGGTCGGCCTCGCGGCGTTTGAACTGGTAGCCGGCCTTGTTGGCCACCACCCGCGCCGAGATGGGCATGAACTCGGCCAGGACGGCCAGGCCGTTCTCTTTCAAAGTCGTGCCGGTCTCCACGATATCGACGATGACGTCGGCCAGCCCCAGGATGGGGGCCAGCTCGATGGAGCCGTTCAGCTTGATGATCTCGATGTCCCGCCCCTGGGCGCCGTAGTATTCCTTGGCGATGCGCGGGAACTTGGTGGCCACCCGCAGGGGGCGGCCGGGGTCCTCCCGGAAATCTGCCGGCCCTGCCACGCACATGCGGCAGCGGCCCAGGCCCGTATCCAGCAGCTCGTAGACGTCGGCCTCCGACTCGGCCAGGATGTCCTTGCCGGCGATGCCGAGGTCCGCGGCCCCGTGCTCGACGTAGATGGCCACGTCGCTGGGCTTGACCAAAAAGCAGCGCAGCCCGGCAGCGGCGTCCTCCACCACCAGCTTGCGGCCGGCGTTGTAGTCCTCGGCGGTCAGGCAGCCGGCGTCCGCCAGCAGGCGGTAGACCTTATCCCCCAGCCGCCCCTTGGGCAGGGCGATGTTCAGCACGGCGGGGGCCGCCGGCCCCGCGGGCGCGGCGGCCAGGCGGTCCAGCTCGTCGAGGTAGACGGCGAAGCCCACCGCCCCCGCCCCGGGGGTGAACTTGCGGGCCAGCAGGTCGTAGCGGCCCCCGCGCAGCACCGGCCGGGGCGCGCCCTGCAAATAGCCCTGGAAGATCAGGCCGTTGTAGTATTCCATCTCGCCGGCGAGGGACAGGTCGATCTGCACGTCCTGCCCGGCCTGGGCCAGCACGGCCCGCAGCTCGGCCACGGCGGCGCGCATGGCCCCGTTGCGGCAGGCTGCCGCGGCCCGGGGCAGCACCTCGTCCGCCAGCCCCGACAGCGCCAGCAGCCCGGCCAGGGCCTGCGCGCCCTCCGGCCCGGCGCCGGCCGCCAGGGCCGCGGCCTGCAGCTCGTGGCGGTTGCGCGCGCGCAGCTTGGCGAGGATGCCCCGCCGCGCGTGCGCGGGCACCGCCAGCGCCTCCAGCAGGCCGGACAGGTAGCCCATGTGCCCTGCCACCAGCCGCCAGGCCGGGCCCATGCTCTCGGCCAGCCAGCCCAGCGAGCGCAGCGCCAGCGCCACCGCCCGGGCAGTCTCCTCCTCGCCCACCTTGCCGATGAACTCGACGCCCATCTGGGCGATCTCCTTGAAGGTATGGCTCTCGGCGGCGGGGCGGTAGACGTTCTCGCTGTAATAAAAGCGCCGCGTCTCGCCGGGGGCGGGCTGCGCGCTCTTGGCGATGGACAGCGTGACGTCCGGCTTGAGCGCCAGCAGCCGCCCGTCCAGGTCGGTGAAGGTGATGACCTGCCGCGACGGCAGGAAGCTCTGGTTCTCCTGATAGAGGGCGTACTCCTCGAACTGGCCCATATGGTACTTGCGGCAGCCGGCCGCCTCATACAGCGCCCGCAGCCCGAAGGACGCCCGCTCCTTGGGCTGCAGCAGCCCCAGTGACAATTCCATGCAGCGCACCCCTTTCCTGCACTGTGCTTTGGGTGATTCGTTTTGCGTCATACGCCTATTATACTTTATCGTGCTAACATTGTAAAGCACAAAATGCGCCAAATTTGGGCCCTGGGCAACAAAAAGCCCCGCCTCCGGGCGGGAGGCGGGGGACAGGAGCATTCGATAATGGGCGCTTGGGGCCTTACTTCACGGTGTGGTAGCCGTCGGGGTTATTCTTCTGCCAGTTCCAGCTGTCGGCGCACATATCCTCGATGCCGTACTCGGCCACCCAGCCCAGCTCGCGCTTGGCCTTCGAGGGGTCGGCGTAGCACTCGGCGATGTCGCCGGGGCGGCGGGCCTCGATGACGTAGGGCAGCTCGTGGCCGCAGGCCTTCTCAAAGGCGTGCAGCACGTCCATGACGCTGTAGCCCTTGCCGGTGC
>CALXGZ010000184.1 GCA_944387975.1 uncultured Faecalibacterium sp. | reverse complement strand
ACTTCTTCTGGCCGATGAACTGGATCAGGGTCACCAGGCCGATCAGCAGGACGGTCCAGACGACGATGGCGGCGGCGTAGCCCTTGTCGCCGGCGATGAAGCTCTCGCGGTAGAACAGGCTCATCAGACTTTGCGCGTCGTTCAGGACGGGGTTGTTGACATCCACCATCATGTAGATCAGGTCGAACACCTTCAGCGAGCTCATCAGACGCATGATCAGCACGACGAAGAGCGTGGGCGAGACCATGGGCAGCGTGATGCTGAAGAACTGCCGCACCTTGGAAGCGCCGTCCAGGTCGGCCGCCTCGTACAGGCTGACGGAGATGTTCTGCAAGCCGGCCAGCAGCAGCACGGCGTCGTAGCCGACGTTGCTCCAGATCTGCACCAGCGCGCAGGAGACCAGGACGATCTGGCTGTCGGTCAGCCAGCCGATGTTGGCGTTCAGCAGCACGTTCAGGATGCCGTACTGGGAGTTGAAGATCCACTTCCACACCATGGCGACGGCGGCGGGCGCGACGACCATGGGCAGGAAGAAGATGGCGCGGAAGGTGGCGCGGCCGCGGATCTTGCTGTTCAGCAGGACGGCGACGATCAGCGAGATGAAGATGCCGCCGGGCACCGTCAAAACACAGAAGAGGATGGTGTTCCAGGTGGCCTTCCAGAACTCGGCGTTCTGGAACATTTCGGCGTAGTTGGCCAGGCCCTCGAACTCGAACTCACCGAAGGGCAGCGACTTCGAGAAGCTCATGTAGATGGTGTCGATGAAGGGGTAGATGTTCAGCACGATCAGGCCGATGACCGTGGGGGCCACCATGACAAGGCCCCAAAAAGCTCCGTCGCGGCCCAGTTTGGTCGTTTTATCCATGAGTTGCCTCCTTATTCATAATACTCGGCGCTGGCCTCGTCGATGATCCGCTGGATCTCGTCAAGGCCCTGGTCGATGGTCAGGTCGCCGGCGTAGATCTTCAGCATGGTGTCGCTGACGGGGGTCTTCCACTCGGGACGGGCGGCGTTGTTGACGCACTGGATGCTGTATTCGAACATATCCATAAAGGGGGTAAAGTCGATGGGGTACTGCTCGAAGCACTGCAGGTAGCTGTCCTCGGTGCCGGCGTAGGCGGGCATGGCCGCGCCGCTCTGGCCCTCAATGATCTGGCCCTCCTCGGTGCCGAAGAACTTCAGCACGTCCATGACGATATCCAGATGCTTGTTGGTCTTGGTGGTGGCGTAGCACAGGCCGTTCGAGATGGTGGCCCGGCCGTCGCCGTTCATGGGGTTGGGACAGCGGGGCAGCACGGCGACGTCCCACTTGCCCACCATCTCGGGGTAGTTCTGCAGGCTGGGCAGGATGTTCCAGCTGCCCTCGATGTACATGGCGCCGTGCCCGGAGAAGAAGGCGGTGCCGGGGCTCGTCTCGGCGAAGTAGGTCTGGTTGGGGCACCACTCGTAGTCCTGCATGGTGATGTAGAACTCCATGCCCATGCGGGTGGCAGGGTCGTCGAAATTGCCGCGGGTCTTGTCCTCGGTCAGGATGCTGCCGCCGGCCTGGTAGACAAAGCTCCAGTAGCCCAGGTGGTCCTCCGAGTAAGCCATAAAGCCGTAGTTGCCGGTGGCGTCGTAGATCTTCTGGGAGGCGTCGATCAGGTCGTCCCAGGTCCAGGTCTCGTCGGGGTAAGCCACCCCGGCGGCGTCGAACATTTCCTTATTGTACACAAGGCCGACGGTGTCCTTATCCTTGGGCACGCCGTACAGTTTGCCGTCCGAGCCGCTGGCGTTGGCCAGCGAGATATCGCTGAACTTGTCGGTCTCGACGATGTCGGAGCAGTCCACCAGCTTATCGTTGTCGGCGTACTTGAGGATCTCGTTGGTGTGCATCCAGAAAATGTCGGGGGCCTGGCGGGCCATGGTGGCGGCCTCAAGCTTGGTCCAGTACTCGTTCCAGCTGGTGACCTGCACCTCGATGGTCACCTCCGGGTGCATGGCAGTGTAAGCGTCGCACAAAGCCTGCATGCCGTCGCGCTGGAAGACGTCCCAGATCTGGAACGTCAGATGGGTCTTGCCATCGCCCGCACCGGCGCAGCCTGTGGTCAGGCTGGCGGCTGCCAGCGCGGCGGAGGCTGCAAGGAACGAACGGCGGGAAATCTTCTTCATAAGCCATCTCCTTTGTTCTTGCCAATGGGTGAGCGCGTGCCTGCCCGGGCCGGGGCTGCGTGGGGAGCGTCTGTTTCGTCATTGTGACGAAATCATGAACAAAAAATTATGCGTTGTGCACATTGCATAGTTTCTACTCCCTTGTTGTGCAATTATTATACATTGTCGCGGCGGCTTTTTGAATGCCTTGATGCCGCCTTTTATATACCAATTTCTAGGATACTGCACCTATTTTTGAATGTTAGGACGCATTGTGGTATATCTTGTCTTGACGGCATGGTATAATAGCTTTAGGAAATGATGAGAACGGTTTAAAACGCTTTCAAAGCAAGCCGCCGCGCAAACGCCGCGCCGGCAAGGAGGTCTGCATCTATGCTGCGGGAAGAAAAGAGCTCGGACAAGTTGAAATTCCACGTGTTCCGCGACGAGCGTTTCATTGACCTGAACCTGTACCAGTTCGGCTGGGAGCGCACGGTACCGAACCATTCCTACGGCCCCCACGCCCGCAACCACTACCTGTTCCACTATGTGATCTCGGGGCGGGGGCTGCTGTTTGCCAACGAGCAGGAGTATAACATCACGCCGGGGCACGGCTTTCTGCTGTCGCCGGGGCAGGTGTCCACCTACCGTGCCGACGGCGCGGACCCGTGGGTCTACGTCTGGCTGGAGTTCGACGGCCTGCGCGCCCACGAGGGGGTGCACCTGGCGGGCCTGAGCGCGGCGAAGCCCATCTACACCCCCCGCAGCCCCGAGGCCGGCAAAATGCTGGAGGACGAGATGATGTACATCGTCAACCACAGCGCGGCCAGCCCCATCCACCTGATCGCCCACGGCTTTCTGTTTCTGGATACGCTGGCGCAGTGCTCGGCCCAGCGGCGCAGCGGCGGCGAGCGGCGCGTGCGCGACTTTTACATCAAGGAGGCGCTGACCTTCATCGAGCAGAACTACCAGCGCGACATCTCCATCGAGGAGATCGCGGCGGTCAGCGGGCTGAACCGCAGCTACTTCGGCAAGGTGTTCCGCGACGCGGTGGGCGAAAGCCCGCAGGCCTACCTTTTGCACTACCGCATGGCGCGGGCCGCGCAGCTGCTGAAAGAGACGCGCCTGTCCATCGGCGAGATCGCCCAGCAGGTCAGCTACGACAACCAGCTGCACTTTTCCCGCGCGTTCAAAAACGTGCACGGCGTCTCCCCGCGGGAGTACCGCTCCACCCACCTGATCGACCCCGACAAGCCCGCCAGGTAAGGCAGGGCGAATGACAGGAAGGTAAAGGATAAGAAGGCAAAGCCCAAAAGGCGGGACCCCCGCCCCGGCCGTGACGAGACGGCGGGGCGGGGGTTCTTTGTTGCGCGTGCTGCAAATTTGCTGTTGAATTTTACAGCAAAAGCGGCTATACTAAAGGCAGAAGGGAGGCTGACTTGTATGCCAAATATCAAACCTATCTCCGATCTGCGGAACTACACCGAGGTGCTGCATGATGTGGCTGTGGGGGAGCCGGTGTTCCTGACCAAGAACGGCCGGGGCCGCTACGCCCTGCTGGATATCCAGGACTATGAAAGGATGCAGGCCACCATCCGCCTGATGAACGAGCTGTCCAAAGGCCGCCGCGCGGGAGAAACGGAAGGCTGGCTGAGCGCTTCGGACATGCGGGACCACTTCCGCCGGCGCGCAGAAGAGGAAAGGGCGGTAGAGGCGAATGGCGCATAAGGTGGTGTACAGCCAGCAGGCCCGGCGGGACTTGGACGATATCTGGAGCTATATCGCGCAGGAACTGCAAAATCTGAACGCCGCCGAACGGACGGTGAACCGTATTCTGGACGCGGTGGACTTTTTGGCAGAGCACCCGGAAATGGGCGCGCCGCTGTCTTCGGTCGTGGATGTGCGCAGCGATGAGTACCGCTTCCTGGTCACAGGCCAGTACCTGAGCTTCTACCGTGTGTGCGGCGGCGAGGTCTATGTGGACCGTATCCTTTACGGCCGCCGGGATTATCTGGGGCTGCTGTTCGATGGGCAGCCGGCCGGTTTTATGGAAGAATGAACATGCAAAAGCCCTCGCCGGGAAGGCGGGGGCTTTGTGCGTTATTCCGCTATGGGCGTCTCGTACTGGGCGAAGCCGCTGGACCGGATAAGCTGGCCGTCCTTGGTGCACCAGATGGCCTCGACGCCGTCCAGGCTCTCGATCAGGGCCAGGCCCTCGTCCAGGGGCATGCAGAAGATGCCGGTGGACAGGCAGTCGGCCAGGCCGGAGTCGGGGCAGAGGATGGTCACCGCGGTGAAATAGTCGGCGGGCCAGAGGGTGTCGGGGTCGATGATGTGGTGGTAGCGCACCCCGTCCACCGTGTAAAAGCGCTGGTAGTCGCCGCTGGTGACCAGGGCCTGGTCGCTGGAGTCGACCACGGTCAGCAGCGACGAGCTGCTGTCGTACAGCAGGCTGTCGTCCCAGGGGCTGACGATGCCGCTCTCCCAGCTTTCGCCGCGGGGCTTGGTGCCCACCGAGCGCAGATTGCCGCCCACGCTCAGCGACAGGCTGACCAGGCCCCGGGCCTTGGCGGCCTGGCAGACCTGCTCCACCGCGTAGCCCTTGCCCACGCTGCCCACGTCCAGCCGCATCTCGGGGTCGGCCAGGTAGACGGTGCCGGCCTCGCGGTCGATGATCAAATCGCCGATGTCGCAGTGCTGGGCCGCGGCGTCCAGCTCGGCCTGGGTGGGCAGGCGGTTGTCGGCGTCGGAGGGGTCGGCCTCGGCGGCCTCGCGGTAGTCGTGCCAGACGGCCAGGACGCTGCCCATCGCCACGTTCAGCTTGCCGTTCGTGGTGCCGTACAGCTCGACGGCCAGCTCCAGCATGTCGATGATCCGCTCGTCCACCTCGACCGGCGCGACGCCGGCGTTGTCGTTGATGGTCTTGAGGTTGTTCAGGCCCTCGTAGTCGTTGTAGATGTCGTACAGCTGGTGGTAGGCGACGAGGTCGGCGTGCAGCGCGTCCATCTGCCGGTCGAACTCGGCCTGGCTGTCGCAGTAGGCGATGACCTGGGTCATCGTGTCGAAGACGTCGAAATAATAGGCGGTGAAGCGCTGGGCGTTGTCGCTGACGGTGGTCTTGGGCTGGCCGGCGCAGCCCGCCAGCAGCGACAGCGCCAGGCCCAGGCAGGCCAGCGCGGCGCAAAGGCGTCGTGTCACGGGGCGGTCACCGGTCCTTTCTGCTGCGCGGCCTCGGCCAGCAGCTGGGCCAGCAGGTCCCCGAAGACCCACTGGCGGTTGGCGGGCGTCACCACCGCCCGCAGGGGGATCTGGGCCTTGGCGTTGTTCAAAAGGTCCAGCAGGGTGGCGGCGTCCCGCGGGCGGAAGTTGGCCAGCACGACGGCCGGCGGGTAGGCCCCCGGCTCCAGCCGGAGGGTGCGGGTGGCGGCCAGCGGCACTTCGCCCAGCAGCTGGGCCACCGTCTGGCCGGCCTCCTCCGGGCTGACCAGGCGCAGCTTCATCCCGAAGGCGTCGGCCATGCCGTCCAGGATGCCCCGCTCCCCGGGGGCAAGGTTCCACCCGAGGACCATGGGGACCCCGGCGTTCTGGTTGCGGGCGATGTGTGCTTTCATCAAAACTACCTCTTTCTTGATCGGTCGTTCAGAGTATACCACAAACCCCGCCGAAAGAAAACACCGCAAGGCATAAAAGCCCCCGGAAGGCGCAGCGCCTTCCGGGGGCTTTTCAAAGGAGGGGAGGGGACATTCAGTTCCAGTTCTTGCCGAAGAAGGCCACCTCCTGCTTGAGGAAGGCCATCAGCTCGTCGAACTGGTCGGGGGTCAGGCTCTGCGCGCCGTCGCACTTGGCCTTGGCGGGGTCGTTGTGCACCTCGATCATCAGGCCGTCGGCCCCGGCCGCCACCGCCGCCTTGGCCAGCTGGGGCACCATCCAGGCCTGGCCGCAGGCGTGGCTGGGGTCCACCACCACGGGCAGGTGGGTCATCTTGTGCAGCATCACCACGCCGGCCAGGTCCAGCGTGTTGCGCATGCTGGTCTCGAAGGTGCGGATGCCCCGCTCGCAGAGGATGACGTTCTCGTTGCCTTCGGCCATGATGTATTCGGCGCTCATCACCAGCTCTTCCAGGGTGTTGGCCAGGCCGCGCTTGAGCAGCACGGGCTTTTTCTGACGGCCGGCGGCTTTCAGCAGCTCAAAGTTCTGCATGTTGCGCGCGCCGATCTGCACCAGGTCCACGTTCTCGAACAGGGGCAGGTGCTCGGTGTTCATGATCTCGGTGACGATGGGGCTGCCGGTGGCCCGGCGGGCCAGCTTGAGCAGGTCCAGCCCTTCGCTGCGCATGCCCTGGAAGGAGTAGGGCGAGGTGCGCGGCTTGAACGCGCCGCCCCGCAGCAGGCTGGCCCCGGCAGCCTTCACGCGCTGGGCGCAGTAGGTGATCTGCTCCTCGCTTTCGATGCTGCACGGCCCGGCGATGACCGCGAAGCTGCCCCCGCCGATCTTCACGCCCTCGACGTCCACCACCGTGTCGTCGGGGTGGAACTTGCGGTTGGCCTTTTTGTACGGCTCGGACACGCGGCGCACCGTCTCGACCACGGGGTTTGCCAGCACCCAGCTCTCGGCGATGGCCTTGGTGTCGCCGATCAGGCCCAGGATGTGGGTGTCGCGGCCCTTCGAGTCGTTGATCTCGAAGCCCATGCTGGTCAGCTCGTGGCAGAATTCCCGCACCTGTGCGTCGGGCGCGTCCTGTTTCAGGATGATGATCATGGCAGCTTCTCCTTTCGCGTTGCCCCTCAAATTGGTTCAGTTGACTGAATCGATGGAGCTATTATAGCGCTTCAGGTGACTGAAGTCAAGGGGGCGGGCAAAATTTTTTCCCGCCGGGGGGCCCGCCCGCCTGTTCATCCGGCGCGTTTTGTGGTACAATCTAACTATCAGGTTCCTTATTATATAGGAGCAGGGAGGGGATACCCATGGCAAAGGAAGCCAAGACCAACGCGATGCGCTTTCTCGAAAAAGAGAAGGTCGCCTACACCGCCCACGCCTACCCCCACGAGGAGGGGGTCGCGGTGGACGGCGTCACCGTCGCCCGCAGCATGGGCGAGGACCCGGCCTGCGTGTTCAAGACCCTGGTCACCCAGGGCGCCAGCCGGAACTATTTTGTGTTCGTGATCCCGGTGGCGGCCGAGCTGGACCTGAAAGCCGCCGCCCGCAGCGTCGGGGAAAAAAGCGTCGCCATGATCCACGTGGCCGATATCAACAAGGTCACCGGCTATATCCGCGGCGGGTGCAGCCCGGTGGGGATGAAAAAGCAGTACGTCACTGTGTTCGACGAAAGCGCCCTCGCGCAGGAGAAGATCTACGTCTCGGCCGGGCGCATCGGCCTGCAGGTATGCTGCGCCCCGGCGCAGCTGATCCGCGCCGCGCGCGCGTCCACCGCGCCCCTGACCCACCAGGGCGCGCAGTAAAGCTACGGCACACTGTGCAAAAACGCGCCGCGCAAAGCGAAGGCGAGAAAAGTCGTACTATTGTAATATTGGCTGGGGAATTTGCACAAAACTTTCCGAACAGGGTCGGGACAGGTCAACACAAGGGAGAATTTGCGTAAAATCCCTTTGCAAAGGCGCGGCTTTGCCGTACACTGTAGACGTACAGGACGAGCGAACAGAGGACAGGCGGACGAAATGGGCTTTATGGAAAAGAGCTTAGCGGGCGCGCTTCGCCCCGTGTGGTACAGCCGGCGGCCGTATGCTTCCGGCGTGCTTTGCCGTACCGTCATGTTCGCAGCGCAGCAAGTCAAGGCCGTGGTGTAGCCGCATCACAGCCTTTTTTGTTTTGCCGCGCGGGGCCGTTCGCCCGCGAGGCCTGTTTTGTTTAAGGATGGAGGATTGTAAGTATGATTCGTAAAGTTGCCGTTATCATGGGTTCGGACAGCGACTGGCCGGTGGTCAAGGGCGCCTGCGCGCAGCTGAAGGCGCTGGATATCCCCTTCGAGGCGCATATCCTTTCGGCCCACCGCACCCCCGCTGAAGCCGCGGCCTTTGCCAAGGGGGCCAAGGAGGCGGGCTTTGGGGTGATCCTCTGCGCCGCCGGCATGGCGGCCCACCTGGCCGGGGCCTTTGCCGCCAACACCACGCTGCCGGTCGTCGGCATCCCCATGAAGGGCGGCGCGGTGGACGGCCTGGACGCGCTGCTGGCCACGGTCCAGATGCCCAGCGGCATCCCGGTGGCGACGGTGGCGCTGAACGGCGCGAAGAACGCCGCCTGGCTGGCCGCCGAGATCCTGGCGCTGTCGGACGAGGCCCTCGCCGCGCGCCTGGAGGAAGAGCGCGCCAAGATGGGCCGCGAGATCGCCGCCAAGGAGGCAAAGCTCCAGCAGGAGCTGGCCGCCCTGTAACCATACAGCTACGCAATCGCAATAAGGAAAGACGAAGGAGCAAGCATGTCTGATTTTGCCTACCCGCTCCACGAGGAGTGCGGCGTTTTTGGGATTTACGATAAGGCCGGTACCGAGGATGTGGCCATGGCGGTGTACTCCGCCCTGTACGCGCTGCAGCACCGCGGCCAGGAGAGCTGCGGCATGGCCGTCAACGAGGACGGCGTCATCACCGGCCACCGGGACCTGGGGCTGGTGAACGAAGTGTTCACCCCGCAGGTGATGGAGAATATGCGCAAGCCCGAGGCCCGCATGGCCACCGGCCACGTGCGCTATGCCACCGCCGGCAGCCGCGTGCGGGCCAACGCCCAGCCCATGATCGTGCGGCACGGCCGCGGCACCATGGCCCTGTGCCACAACGGCAACCTGACCAACGCCATCCAGCTGCGCAACGCGCTGGAAA
>CALXGZ010000183.1 GCA_944387975.1 uncultured Faecalibacterium sp. | reverse complement strand
CCCGCCTGCTTCATGGTGGTCAGCGAGGTGACCGAGGTCCGCGGCCGCGGCTTCTCGCTGGAAAAGGACTACCGGCACGAAACATGATAAAATAAAAACGGAGCCTTTTCCAAGAAGGCTCCGTTTTCACACGTAGGCGATATTCTACGCTTTGCAGCACCCCGTCGCCTGCGGAGGTTAAACATACACGTTCACCCTATTCTCGCCGGGGTGAGCGGCAATAGGTCACATATCGAATAAATCGGTATGTGTTCCTGTCCGGACAAGATAGAGTTCTTCTCCCTCTACACGATAAATCAACAGCCAATCCGGCTGGATATGGCATTCCCGGCAGCCCGTATAATCTCCGGTCAGAAGATGGTCCCGGTTTTTGACCGGCAAAGGCGCCGGTATCCGGAGGGTATCCACCGCTTTCTGCAGCAAGGCCAAATCCAGCCGCCGCTTTTGGCACAGCTTCAAATCACGTTTGAAGCGGGACGAAACATTCAGTTGCAGCATCGGCCTACTCCTTCAGCAGCTGTGCGAAAAAGTCGGCCGTCGAGCCTGCAAAATGATCGCCCTGACCGCCGGCAATCATCTCGTCCACCTCTTCGATGGCCGCGCGGGTCTCGGCATTCGGCATTTCATCCGGCAAAGCCGCGCCCTGCAAATAGGCAATGATATACATCATCTTGCTTTCTGGGATCTGGTCGATCAGGCTCTTGGCAAATTCCCGGCTGCTCATGGCGCGCACTTCCTTTCCTCTGGATTCTATGTTAATTATACGACTTATCAGCCAAAATTGCAACATAAAAAATGCAGAGCCAGCTTGGCACTCAGCTCTGCAGTCGGTATGATTTACGGTCAGCTCACCTGCGCGCTGTCCCGCAGGGTGGCCAGAACGTGGTCCTGCAAGGCCAGCAGGTGGACGTAGCCCTGGCCCATGCTCTCGGCGTAGCTGGCGTAGACCTCCAGCTCGGCGTCGGTGGGGGCCAGGTCGAGGCTTTCGGCCACGGCCTGGAAGATCAGCAGCTGGTTGCAGCTGTTCAGCACGTCCGCCTCGGTGTCGGCCAGCAGGGCGTCGGCGTTGTCGTAGCCCAAAAAGCCGGAGAGGAACTCGTCCAGCGTCTCGTAGCCGAACATGGCCGCATAGCTGTTGTAGTAGCTCAGCTGGCTGCACACCTGGTAGTTCAGCAGCACCTCGGGGATGCTGGAGATTTTGCTGTTCTCGGTCAGGTAATCCACGATGGCGTTGGTCAGGTTGGTGGCGTAGAGGTTGTCGTGGAAGTACTGGTCGATGTCGGCGACGGTGTGCAGGTCGTTCGACGCGCCGAAGGTCTCCTCCACCCAGGCGTCGGTGGCCTCGGGCAGGACGCTGACCGCCAGGCTGTTCAGCGTGACGGCGAACACCGCCTCCTTGCCCGACAGGGTGATGGTGTTGCCGGCCTCGTCGGTCGAGTCGCCGTAGTCCTCGGGGAAGGTGACGGTCACGTCGAAGCTGTCGCCCACGTTGTGGCCCACGATCTGGTCCTCAAAGCCTTCGATGAAGGCGCCGCTGCCCAGCGTCAGGTCGTAGCCCTCGGCGGTGCCGCCGGTAAAGACGACGCCGTCCACCGTGCCGCTGTAGTCGATGTTGGCGATGTCGCCGGTCTCGGCGGCGCGGCCGGTCACCGGCTGCTGGATGCGGTTGGCTTCCAGCAGGCTGTCCCACAGCTCCTGCAGGTCGGCCTCGGTGGGCTCGATGTCCGCCTTTTTCAGGGGGATGGCCGCGAAGTCCTCGGGCAGGGTGACATAGTCGAGGGCGGTGACGCCCTCCCAGTGGCCGTCGCTGGTCAGGCCCTGGCTGTAGGTGAAGTTCTGGTAGTCGTAGCCCGAGGCCGGGCCCAGCGCGGCCGAGCTGGTCGCCTCGGACGAGGAAGAGGACGCGCCGCAGCCCGCCGCGGCCACGGCGAGGGCGAGGGCCGCGGCCAGCGCCACGGCAGAGCGAAGATGTTTCAAGGGTAAAACCTCCTGGTTTTTTGATGGGGTGAGTCTCAAGACGACTACCAGTATAGCGGAAGCTTGTTAAAAAAGAAAGTTCTTTAACAAAATTCCCATAAAATCACGCCGCAGCGGCCCCCACCGGCTGGAAAAAGCCTGCCCCTTTGTGATAGAATAGAGAAAACTGGAACTGGAGGAGGAAAACGACCATGGATTACAACAAAGCAGCCCTGGAGATGCACGAGGCCCATCACGGCAAGGTGGGCATCGTCAGCAAGGTGGAGGTGAAGGACCGCGACGACCTTGCCACCGCCTATACCCCCGGCGTGGCCGAGCCCTGCCGTAAGATCGCGGCCGAGCCCGCCGAGGTCTACCGCTACACCTGCAAGGGGCAGATGGTGGCCGTGGTCTCGAACGGCACGGCCGTGCTGGGCCTGGGGGACATCGGGCCTGAGGCCGCGCTGCCGGTGATGGAGGGCAAGGCGGTGCTGTTCAAGCAGTTCGGCGGGGTGGACGCCTTCCCCGTCTGCATCGACGCGCCCGACGCGGCCAGCGTCATCGCGGCCTGCAAGGCCATCGCCCCCACCTTCGGCGGCATCAACCTGGAGGACATCAAGAGCCCCGAGTGCTTTGAGATCGAGCAGACGCTGGAAAAGGAGCTGGACATCCCCGTCTTCCACGACGACCAGCACGGCACCGCCATCGTGGTCACCGCCGCGCTGATCAACGCGCTGCGCGTGGTGGGCAAAACGATGGAAGAGGCCCGCATCGTGCTGAACGGGCCCGGCGCGGCCGGCACCGCCATCATCAAGATGCTGATGACCGCCGGGGCGAAGGACATCATCGCGGTGGACCAGTTCGGCACCCTGTACAAGGGCTGCAACAGCGCCGAGGCCCACAAGAACTGGCTGGGCGAGGTGACGAACCCCCGCCAGGTGAAGGGGGGCCTGGCCGAGGCCATCGAGGGCGCGGATGTGTTCATCGGCGTGTCGAAGCCCGGCTGCCTGACCACTGAGATGTGCCGCCATATGGCGAAGGACGCCATCGTCTTCGCCATGGCGAACCCCACCCCCGAGATCATGCCCGACGAGGCCAGGGCCGGCGGCGTGCGCGTGATCGCCACCGGGCGCAGCGACTTCCCCAACCAGGTGAACAACGTCCTGTGCTTCCCGGGGCTGTTCAAGGGGGCGCTGTCGGTGCGCGCGCGGGA
>CALXGZ010000182.1 GCA_944387975.1 uncultured Faecalibacterium sp. | reverse complement strand
TCGGCGAGCGCTACCGCGGCCGCGGCTACGGCTACCACCTGCTGTCGGCCCTGTGCGCCGCCGCCGAACAGGCCGGCTACTGGACCTTGCAGTCCACCGTCCTGCAGGACAACGAGGCCAGCTACCGCCTGCACCGCAAGTGCGGCTTCCGCGAGGTGGGCCGCCGCGAGCGCATCGCCCGCGACTGCCACGGCCGCTGGCTGGACACCTGGCTGATGGAGCGCCGCTGCGCCCCCGACGAGCCCGCCGGGTACAAAAAGCTGTAAACAAAGCCCTGCCTTTTCACAAACGGAACGGCAGGGCTTGTCATTTTCCAGATTTTATGTTATCCTTTTGGTGGGTGTTGTCGATAAACGGCAAGCGGTTTGTCCCCCTGATTTGATCGGGGGCGCTTCTTTGCCCCCTGATCGTCATAGAAAGGGGGCTTGACAATGGTTACTTATTCCGATCTCATCCAGACCGGCATTTTAGTCGTTGCCATTATTAGCCTGTTTTTCCAGGTTAATAAAAAATAAAAAGAAGTAACCGCCCTTGTTTCCCTACACGCGCGGTTACTTCCCAAACCGAAATGGGGGACTACCGTTTGTCCGGCAGCACCCTTCTTTATGTTTAGTATAGCGCAGATCCAGCGTTTTGTCAACGTTTATGTGCATAGTTTATGTGCATAAAATCCCGCCTGGGCAGACCAGACGGGATTTTTTGTGCCTCGTTATACGCAGATGGCCTTCTGGCGGTTGCGGTACATCGCCTCGAGCACGGCGCAGTACTTGTCGGCGATGCAGACGATCACCGCCTCGCGGCTGGACGGCGCGTGGAACAGCGTCAGCGGCCACATGTGGCTGCGGATGATGTTGCTCACCTTGGGCGTCAGGGCAAAGCAGCGCTCGGCGTTCTCGCGGGCCAGCAGCGGGTGGATGAAGCCGTGCATCCTGAACAGCGTGCGCAGCCCATTGCAATGCTGGAAGCGGCCCTCGCAGTGCCAGTCGTACAGGTAAAAATCGTGCAGCAGCGCGCCCACGGCCAGGGCGGACTCGTCCGCCCCCAGGTGGAAGCGCCGGTTGATCCAGAAGCTCACCCGCGCCACGTTCCAGCAGTGCTGATAGGTGGTCACGCAGCCGTGCTGGATGTAATTGTCCATCTCCAGCACGCGGGGGTCCTCCTCGTACTGCTGCAGGATGCAGCGCAGGCGTTCGCGTTCCGTTTCAGACAGGCCCATAGCTTTCCTCCAGGGTAATATGTGTCCCGGCGCGGCGCCGGGGGTCATGCTTTATGTCAGCGGCAGGGCACGCAGACCCTCCGCTCCATAGTATACAAGAACGGGCCCGTCCTGTCAACCACTTTACGCAAATTTTTCATCGCATGTACGCTTATCCGATCGCCCAGTCGAAGCGCTGCGCCAGCCACTCGGCCGCAAGGGGGAACCAGTGCGCCGCGTGGGGCTGCGGGGTGTTCACCTCGGCGGTGCACACGCTCAGCCCGTGGACGCCGGTGGGGAAAAAGTGCGCCTCGCACGGCACGCCCGCGCGGCGCAGCGCCGCCAGCAGCAGCAGGCTGTTTTCCGCCGGGACGGTGCGGTCGTCCAGCGTGTGCCACAAAAAGACCGGCGGGCAATCGGGGCCGACCTTGTCCTCCAGGCCGAAGGCGGCGTGGGCGGCCGCTTCGTCCGAGCCGCTCAGCGCCACGAAGCTGCCCCGGTGCGCGTAGGGCCCCGCCGTCACCACCGGGTAGGAGAGGATCAGCGCGTCGGGCCGCTGCCGCCCCTCCCAGCCCGTCTGGCCGGGCAGTGGCAGCACCGCCGACGACAGCGCCAGGTGCGCCCCGGCCGAAAAGCCGCACACCGCGATCTTGTCCGGCCGGATGCCCCACTCTTCCGCGCGGGCCCGCAGCGCGGCCAGGGCCCCGTCGATCTGCCGCAGCGGCCGGTAGTCCCGCGCGGCGGGGCCTACGCTGTACTCCAGCACCGCGGCGTGGTAGCCCGCCGCCAGAAAGCGCAGCGCCACGGGGTCGGCCTCCCGCGCGCTGACATGCTCGTAGCCGCCGCCCGGCGCCACCAGCACCAGCGGCCGCGTGGCGGCCAGGGGCATGGCCGCGGCGGCCTGGCGCAGGTAGACGCGCAGCGTGCCGCCGTAGATATCCAGTGTCTCGATCTTCATCGTATCCCTCCAAGGCTGCTTTTTGCCCCTATTGTACCGCAGCGCGCCGCCGGGCGGAAGGGGATTTTTAAATTTTTTATGAAGGCGTGCCCGCAGCCCTTGATTTTTTGCCCAAAACGGTGTATATTAGCACTCGTAATATTTGAGTGCTAAGTCACCGCACCTTTAGTATAAGAAAAGAGGTTTTTGCTATGGCAATGCAGCCGTTCCAGGCCGAAAGCAAAAAGCTGATGGACCTGATGATCAATTCGATCTATACCAACAAGGAGATCTTCCTGCGCGAGCTGATCTCCAACGCCTCCGACGCCATCGACAAGCTCTATTTCAAGAGCCTGACCGATACCTCGGTGGGGATGGACCGCGAGGACTTCCGCATCCTGCTCACCCTCGACAAGGACAACCGCCTGCTGACCGTCTCGGACAACGGCATCGGCATGACCCGCGAGGAGCTGGAGCAGAACCTCGGCACCATCGCCCATTCCGGCAGCCAGGACTTCAAGGCCGAGAACACCGATGAGAACATCGACATCATCGGCCAGTTCGGCGTCGGCTTCTACTCCGCCTTCATGGTGGCCGACCGCGTCACCGTCATCTCGAAGGCCTACGGCAGCGCCGAGGCCTGGCAGTGGGAGTCCAGCGGCGTCGAGGGCTACGAGATCACCCCCGCCGAAAAGGAGACGGCCGGCACCGACATCATCCTGCACATCAAGGACAGCATCGACAGCGACAATTACGACAACTATGTCTCGGAGTACGGCGTCGCCGCCATCGTCAAGAAGTACAGCGACTACATCCGCTACCCCATCCAGATGGAGCGCACCAAGAGCCGTCAGAAGCCCGAGCCCGACCCCAAGCCCGAGGACTATAAGCCCGAATGGGAGGAGTACACCGAGCTGGAGACCCTGAACAGCATGGTGCCCATCTGGAAAAAGCAGAAGAGCGAGGTCACCGACGAGGAGTACAACGAGTTCTATAAGAACCGCTTCGGCGACTACGCCGATCCCGCCCGGGTCATCGTCAGCCGCACCGAGGGCACCGCGAACTACAACGCCCTGCTCTTCGTGCCTTCGCACCGCCCCTACGACTACTACACCAAGGAGTACGAGAAGGGCCTGGCCCTGTACGCCTCGGGCGTATTGATCATGGACAAGTGCGCCGACCTGCTGCCCGACTACTTCAGCTTCGTCAAGGGCATCGTCGACAGCCAGGACCTGAGCCTGAACATCAGCCGCGAGACCCTGCAGAAGGACAGCCAGCTGCGCCTGATCCACAACGCCCTGGAAAAGAAGATCAAGAACGAGCTGAACGCCATGCTGGTCAACGACCGCGAAAAGTACGAGAGCTTCTGGAAGGAGTTCGGCCGCCAGCTCAAGTTCGGCGTTTACGCCGACTACGGCATGCACAGCGAGCTGCTGCGCGGCCTGCTGCTGTTCTACTCCGCCAAGGAGCAGAAAATGGTCACCCTCGAAGAGTACGTCGAGAAGATGCCCGCCGAACAGAAGTATATCTACTTCGCCGCCGGCGACTCGGCCGACCGGCTGGCCAAGCTGCCCGCCGCCTCGCTGGTTCTGGACAAGGGCTACGACCTGCTGCTGCTGACCGAGGACGTGGACGAGTTCTGCTTCCAGGTCCTGCACTCCTTCCCCCGCAAGGACGCCGAGGGCAAGGACGGCAGCGTCGAGTTCAAGAACATCAACGGCAGCGACCTGGGCCTTGAGTCCGACGAGGAGAAGAAGGCCGCCGAGGAGGCCACCGCCGAGAACAAGCCCCTCTTCGACGCCATGAAGGAGGCCCTTGCCGGCAAGATCAAGGAGGTCAAGGTCTCCACCCGCCTGAAAGAGCACCCCGTCTGCCTGTCGGCGGAAGGCCCCCTGTCCATCGAGATGGAAAAGGTGCTGTCCCGCCAGCCCGGCAGCGAGGACGTCAAGAGCGAAAAGGTGCTGGAGCTGAACGCCGGCCACCCCGTCTTTGCCGTGCTGAAGGCCGCGCAGGAGGCCGGCGACGCCGATAAGGTCAAGCAGTACAGCCAGATCCTCTACGCCCAGGCCCAGCTGATCGAGGGCCTGCCCGTGGACGACCCCGTCGCCTATGCCGACGCCGTCTGCGCTTTGATGAAATAAACGCCTGCTTTTGAAAAGAAGGCCTTAACAAACGAGCCGTGTTCCAGTATAATAAAGGGAGCACGGCTCGTTTTTTGCCGTCTTATTTTGGGAGGTCCTGACCTATGCCGCAGCGCAACCACTATTTTGCCCGCATCCCCACCATCGCCCTGCTGATCTTATTGGGTCTTGCGCCCTGGCTGGCGGTGATCCTGTTCATCCTGCGGGCCGTCGACCGCGACGCCGAAAAGCGGGAGCTGGGCCAGGGCAAATACGCCGGCCCGGCATACCGCGCCCAGCAGGCCCAGGCGGCCGGCGCCGCCTACGACTATGCCGCGGCCTACGCCGGCCGGCAGGCCGCCTCCGAGCGCCCCACCTTCGAGCAGCAGAAGGCCAAAAAGCACCAGAACACCCTGACCACGCTGTGCACCGCTCTGGGGGCGCTCTTCCTGGTGGCGGGGGTGCTCAGCCTACCGGAGAGCATTTCCACCCTGGCGGCAACCACCCACTATTCCGGCGGCTGGGTGGGCAGCTGGCCCCTTGAAGAACTGCTCTCCAACCTTGCCATGATCGCGGGCGGCGGGGGCGCGCTGGTGCTGGGCCTTGCGCTGCGGCGGACCGCAAAGCTTGAGCGCCAGCTGGACAAGGTGGTGGGCAGCCGGGACAACATCCCCCTGGACGAGCTGTTCGCGGCGGCCGGCCTGACCTACAAGGAGGGCCGCAAGGTGCTGGAAAGCGCCATCGACCACGGCTACTTCGGCCCCGACGCCTACATCGACAACCGCACCGGCTTTCTGGTGGTGCGGGGCGACGCGCCTATCCCCGCCCCGCCCGCACAGCCGGCCCCGGCGGAGCAGCCCGCCCCCGACGGCGAGACCCGCTACCAGAGCCTGCTGCGCCAGCTGCACGAGGCCGGCGCGGCCCTGACCGACGCCGGGCTGCGGGACAAGGCCGCCCGGCTGGAGGCCGTCAGCGCCCGCATCTTCGCCGCGGCCGAGGCCGACCCCGAAAAGGAGGAGCAGCTGCGCAAGTTCACCGGCTATTACCTGCCCACGGCCCTCAAGCTGCTGCGCACCTACACCCAGCTGGACGGCCAGGGCATCGACGGCGAGAACATCACCAAAACCAAACAGAGCATCGAGCGCTCGCTCGATCTGCTCGTCACCGCCTTTGAAAACCAGCTGGACAAGCTGTTCCAGTCCGACGCGCTGGACGTCTCGGCCGACATCGCCGCCTTGGAGGGCATGCTGAACCTGGACGGCCTTTCGGGCGAGAACGGCTTCAACGTACAATAACGTACCATAAGGAGGGCCCCATGCCCCATATCATCGAGATCACCGACCTTTCCGACCCCGCACTGGACGTCTTTGCCCGGCTGACCGAGAACCAGCTGCGCAGCCGGCTGGAGCCGGAAAAAGGCGTTTTCATCGCCGAAAGCCCCAAGGTCATCGACCGCGCGCTGGACGCCGGCTGCGCGCCCCTGGCCCTGCTGATGGAGCGGCGCAAGATCGACGGGCCCGCCCGCGGCGTCTTGGCGCGCATCGGCCCCGACACCCCCGTCTACACCGCGGACCGCGAGATGCTGGCGCAGCTGACGGGCTACACGCTCACCCGCGGGGTGCTGGCGGCCTTCCGCCGGCCCGCCCTGCCTACGGTGGAGCAGCTGTGCCAGAACGCCCGCCGCGTGGCGGTGCTGGAAAACATCGTCGATTCCACCAACATCGGGGCTATTTTCCGCTCAGCGGCGGCGCTGCACATCGACGCGGTGCTGGTGACGCCCTCCTGCTGCGACCCCCTCTGCCGCCGGGCGGTGCGGGTCAGCATGGGCACGGTCTTTCAGGCGCCCTGGACCCAGATCGGCGAAAGCCCCGCCGGCTGGCCGGGCGCGGGCCTTGCCCGCCTGGCCGCCCTCGGCTTCAAGAGCGTGGCGCTGGCTTTGACGGACCGCTCGGTGCCCATCGACGACCCGGCCCTGATGGCCGAAGAGCGCCTGGCCCTCATCCTCGGCACCGAGGGCGACGGCCTGGCCCCCGAGACCATCGCCCGCTGCGACTACACCGCGAAGATCCCCATGTCCCACGGGGTGGACAGCCTGAACGTCGCCGCCGCCAGCGCGGTGGCCTTCTGGCAGCTGCGCGCCCGGGATTGAACCAAAGGAGAGCCCATGACGAACGAGATCGATATCCGCGCGCTCACCGCACGCACGCACGCCCTGCTCGCCCAGCTGCTGGATGTATGGGAGCGCTCGGTCCGGGCGACCCACGCCTTCCTCACCGAGGCGGAGATCCTGCGCATCAAGGCCTACGTCCCCGAGGCGCTGGGCGGCGTCGCCCAGCTCTTTGCAGCTTTTGACGGGGAGGGACGCCCCCTCGGCTTTATGGGCGTGCAGGACGGCAGTTTGGAGATGCTCTTCCTCGCGCCCGAGGCCCGCGGCCGGGGCCTTGGCCGGCGGCTGCTGCAATACGGCATCGACCGCTGCGGCGTCGAGCGCCTGGCCGTCAACGAACAGAACCCCGCCGCCCGCGGCTTTTACGAGCACATGGGCTTTGCCGTCTACAAGCGCACCGACACCGACGAGCAGGGCGGGCCCTATCCCCTGCTGTATCTGCGGCGAAAGGCCAAATAAAATTACGCAAAACAAAAAGCCAGACCGAGCGCGCGGTCTGGCTTTTTTGTCTGGATCAGATCAGCCCCAGCTCTTTGAAGGCTATCGCGATGCCGTCCTCGCCGACGGCGGGGCACACGTTGGTGCAGCGGGCCTTGAGGGCGGGCGCGCCGTTCGCCATGCAATAGCTGACGGCGGCGACGTCGGCCATCTCCAGGTCGTTCTCGCTGTCGCCGAAGGCCACCACCGCCGCGGTGCTCAGGCCGAGGTGCGCGCAGATGCGGCGGATGCCCTCGCCCTTGTTGAACTTGCGGTTGATCAGCTCGCCGTTGATGCAGCCGGGGCCGTCGGGCTTGAAGCTCTCGGTCTCGCAGAAGTTGAACTGCGCGCCGTAGGCCTGTTTTGCCGGCAGCAGGCTGGCCGCGTCCGTGGCGATGTAACAGATCTTATAGATAGGCTCGCCCCGGTAGGCTTCCAGCGGCTGCAGCTGCATGCCCTCCTCAAAGGCGCGCCGCCAGCGCTCCAGCTCGCTGTTCAGCGGGGCGGCCTGCTGCATGGCCTGGTAGCCCGCAAAGCGCTCGAGCATTTTGGCCCCGCCGTAGGTGGCGTCCTTGGCCTCGAGGGTGCAGTCCACCCCGTGGGCCTCCAGCAGGGCGCGCGCGCCGTCGCTCTGGGCGCGGTCCATCGGGCAGTCGAACAGCACCGTCTGCCCGCAGACGACGTAGCCGCCCGCGCTGCACACATAGCCGTCGAAGCCGTAGCGCAGCACCGGGGCGGTCATCTTGTAGTTGCGCCCCGTGCACAAAAAGACCTTGTGCCCCTTTGCGCGGGCGGCGCGCAGCGCTTCCACCGCGCTGGGCGGCGCTTCCGTCCGGCCCGGCTCGAGGAAGGTGCCGTCAATATCGAGAAAGATCAAGCGGCTTTCCATAGCGTTCCTCCTGTCGCATCACAAAAAGGGCACAAGGCCCATGCTGGCCGCGCGCAGCGCCAGGCCGATCAGCAAAGCGGCCGCCACCGCAATCAGGGCAGCCCGGCCCCCGGGGCCTTCGTCCTTCGTTTTGCGCGCCCGGCCTTTGCCTCGGGCGGCGGGCTTGCGGCCCGGCGCTTTGCCGGCCCCGGCCTCTTTCCGCGCCGGTGGCCTGCCGCGCTCCGCCTGGGGGGCGCCGCGGCCGGGGGCGGCTTTCGACTCCGCCTTTTTGCGGGCGGCCGCGGCCTTCTGGCGGGCCGCGCCGGTCGGGTGGATATGTACCTCGGGCGCGGCGGCCGCGGGCGGGCCGTCCGTGCCGGCGGGGGCTTCGGCCTTGCCGCCCACGCCGCAGCGGCGCAGATACTCCCGCGAGAGCTGGTAGTACTTCGCCAGCTCCTTTTCGCTGAAGGCCGTGCCGGCGTAGGCGTCCTCGATGCACTCCACCGCCTCGTCAAACAGGATGGCCGCCTGCCCGCCCGCCGCCCGGTCGGCGGCGTGGGCCGCCTCGTTGCGGGCGGTGCGCACCGCGTTGCAGGCGCGGCGGGCCGCCCCGGGGTGGGCCGTGCTGCCCAGCAGGTCGAGGGGCTGGGCCGCGTCGCCCTCGGGGTCCAGCAGCACGCGCATGCACAGCGTGGTATCCAGCTGCTGCCAGCTGGTCTTGCGGGCCACGTCCGGCATGTGGCCGTAGTAGGCGGGGCTCTCCTGCTGGCGGCGCTGGATATGCTCCAGCAGGGCGTCGAAGCTGTGGGCCCCGGGCTTCGACTCCCAGTGCCAGCGCAGGATGCGCCGGCTGATCTCGTCGCAGGAGGCTTTGATCTCAAAGGCTGCCTGCAAATATTCCTCGGG
This sequence comes from uncultured Faecalibacterium sp., assembly GCA_944387975.1. Lineage (GTDB taxonomy): Bacteria > Bacillota > Clostridia > Oscillospirales > Ruminococcaceae > Faecalibacterium. The sequence goes on along the minus strand of CALXGZ010000182.1, from coordinate 1,846 downwards.
CATGGCTTCGGCCTCCCTTCCGCATCTGCTGCGTCAAAACAGGGGGAGCGGCCAAGACGCGCTCCCCCCTTTGCGGTTTACAAAAAGAACTGATAGTACACAAAGCCGTACAGGGCGATGCCGGCGCAGATCAGCGCCGTCACCGGCGGCACCCAGCGGATGATGTTCTCCGCCACGGGGTCGCGGTCGTCGTCCTCCTCGTCTTCGTCCTCCTCTTCGGGCAGGGGGCGGCCGCGGCGGGGCGGCTGCCCGGCCCAGCGCTGCCCTTCGGCGGGGCGGACGGCGCGGGTGGCCCCGGCCTCTTCCTCCTCGCCGCCGGCCTCGGGCGCGGCGGGCTGTTCGGGCGCGGCGGGGCGTGCCGCGGGCTGCGCCGCCGGCGGCTGGGTGAACAGGCGGGTCTCCTGGCTGACGCGGGCGGCCTCTTCGCGCCGGGCCGGCTGCACCGGCTCAAAGGCGCGGGTGCCGCCCATGTCCGCGGCGCCGGCCACGCGGGTGGCACCCTCCGGCTGCGCGGCGGGGGCGGCCGGGGCCTCGGGGGGCTGGGCCGGCTCCTCGGCTTCGGCGGCCTGCTCGGGCTGCATCAGGGTGTTCAGGGCGTTTTGCAGCAGGATGCGGTCGGAGCCGCACTCGCTGCAATAGACGGTATCCTCTTCTTTCGGGTGGAAGGCGCCGCAGGCACAGTACCAGCCGCAGTCCAGCACCTGGGGGGCGTAGAGCATACCTTTGCGGCCCGTCCGCTCCTCCAGGGCGGCGGCCAGGTCGTCGGGCAGGCGGCGGGGGGCCGGCAGGCGCACGCGCTTGATGCCGTCCAGGCGCACCACGCGCTTGCCGTTGTAGACGCTGCGCAGCACCACATCCACGCTGGTGATGGGCTTTTGCGTGATGAAGACGGCGTCGTCCATCCCGAACAGCTCGCCGGGCTTGACGTCCAGGTCGCGGTAGGCGAACTCGTCCTCGCAGAGGATCTCGCCGCCGGTGGTCTTGCACTTGAAGTGGATCTCCAGGGCGGTCAGGTTCACGCGCGAAATATTCTTGAAGGTCAGGCACACGGCGCGGTCGCCGCTGACGCTGCCCTTGAGCAGCTCGACCCGGACGAACTGGACCGGGCTGCCCGGGGTGTAATAGTTGGCTCTGGTTTGGGCGATGGGGTCAAAGCTTTCCTCCACTGCACTCACTCCTTCCCTGTGGCAAATGGGTCTTTACTGCCCCTCGGGGCCGGCGTCGGGTGTGTCGGGCGTCGCGGGCGTCTGGTCCGCCCCGGGCGCGGGGATATCCACCGGGCCTGCGGGCGCGTCGTCCTCCGGCAGGGGGGCGGCGGGCGTCTCAGGCGCAGGCGCCGCAGGGGCCTCGGGCGCGGGCGCTGCGGGTTCGGCCGGGGCGGCGTCCTTGCGGGCGGGCAGCGCCTCGCCGCGCATGATGGCGTTGAACTCGGCCTCATTCAGCTTTTCGCGCTCGATCAGGGCCTGGGCCAGCGCGTGCAGCTGGCCGATGTGCTCGGTCAGGGTGCGGCGGCAGGTCTCGTAGGCCTCGTCGATGATATCGCGGATCTCGCTGTCGATCTCGGCGGCGGTGGTCTCGCTGTATCCCTTGCCCTGGCCGAAATCACGGCCCAGGAAGGTCTCCTCCTGGCTGGTGCCGTAGACCACGGGGCCCAGCCGCTCGGAGAAGCCGTAGCGGGTGATCATCTGGCGGGCGATGCTGGTGGCCTGCTGCAGGTCGTTGGACGCGCCGGTCGAGATATCGTCCAGGATCAACTGCTCGGCCACGCGGCCGCCCAGGCTGGAGACGATATCCTCGAACATCTCACCCTTGGTCACATACGAGCGGTCCTTCTCAGGCAGATACA
>CALXGZ010000181.1 GCA_944387975.1 uncultured Faecalibacterium sp. | reverse complement strand
CGGGCCATGGCGGCGGAGGAGGGGTTGTACCTGACGGGGCGCTATTCGCCGGGCTACGGCGACTGGCCCATCGGGGTGCAGCCGCGCATCGCCGCGCTGCTGGATACGCCGCGGCGCATCGGCCTGTGCGTCACCGAAAGCTGCCTGATGCTGCCCCGCAAGAGCGTCACGGCGGCGCTGGGGCTCAGCCGCGGGCCCGCCGCCGGCCACCGCGCCGGCTGCGAGCACTGCCGGCTGCGGGACAAGTGCGAATACCGAAAGAGAGGCGAGAAGTGTGACAGCGAGTGAACTTTTCCATAGCGGGCAGACCATCCTGCTGGACGGCGCGATGGGCACCATGCTGCAGGCAGCCGGGCTGCCCCTGGGGGCCAAGCCCGAGGCGCTGAACCTGGAAGACCCCACCCTGATCGAGGGCATCCATGCGCAGTACGCGGCGGCGGGCAGCCGCATCGTGTGCGCCAACACCTTCGGCGCGTCGGCCCACAAGCTGGCCGGCAGCGGCTACACGGTGGCCGAGGTGGTGGCCGCCGGCATCGGCTGCGCCCGCCGGGCCGTCGCGCCCTACGGGGGGCTGGTGGCGCTGGACGTCGGCCCCCTGGGCGAGCTGCTGGAGCCCGCCGGCACCCTGACGCTGGAGCAGGCCGTCGCGGCCTTTGCCGAGGTGGTGCGCGCCGGCGCGCAGGCCGGGGCCGATCTGGTGCTGTGCGAGACCTTCACCGATCTATATGAGCTGAAAGCCGCGCTGTTGGCCTGTAAAGAAAATTGCAGCCTACCGGTGCTGGCCAGCATGAGCTTTGAGGCCGGGGGCCGCACCTTCACCGGCTGCACGGTGGAAAGCTTCGCCGCCGTGGCCCGTGGCCTTGGGGCCGACGCGGTGGGCATCAACTGCAGCCTGGGGCCCAAAGAGATATTCCCGATGGCGAAGGCCCTCTGCGCGGCCGTGCCGGGGGACTACCCCGTCTTTATCAAGCCCAACGCCGGCCTGCCCCGGGCCGACGGCAGCGGCTACGATATCACGCCGCAGCTGTTCGCCATGCAGATGACGCCCTACCGGGAGCTGGGCCTGGTCGCGGCGGGGGGCTGCTGCGGCACCAGCCCGGACTTCATCCGGGCGCTGCACAGGGTCTTTGACGGGTGCAGGGCGCAGCGCGCGGCGCACGCGTTGCCCCCGGTGCTGTGCACGCCGGTGCAGCGCGTGGTGGTGGACGGCGTCACCGTGGTGGGCGAGCGGATCAACCCCACGGGCAAAAAGCGCTTCCAGCAGGCCATACGGGAAGGGGACATGGACTACATCCTGGCGCAGGGCATCAGCCAGGCCGAGAGCGGGGCCGCCGTCCTGGACGTCAACGTGGGCGTGCCCGGCGTGGACGAGCCCGCCGCCATGGAACAGGTGGTCAAGGCCCTGCAAAGCGTGGTGTCCCTGCCTTTGCAGCTGGACTCCTCGAACGCCGCCGCCCTCGAGCGGGGGCTGCGGGTCTACAACCGCAAGCCCATCGTCAACTCCGTCAACGGCGAGCGGGCGGTGCTGGACCGGCTTTTGCCCCTGTGCAAGAAGTACGGCGCGGCGGTGGTGGGCCTGACGCTGGACGAACAGGGCATCCCCAAAACGGCGGCCGGGCGCGTGGCCATCGCCGCCCGTATCCGGGACGCGGCCCTCGACGCCGGCATCCCGCCGGAGGATATCTACATCGACTGCCTGACCCTGACCGCCAGCGCCCAGCAGGAAGACGTCATGGTCACCCTGGACGCGCTGCGCGCCTGCAAACAGGAGCTGGGCGTGCGCACGGTGCTGGGCGTGTCGAACATCAGCTTTGGCCTGCCCTGCCGGCCCTACCTGAACACGGCCTTTTTGACCATGGCCATGTACGCCGGGCTGGACCTGGCCATCATGAACCCCGCCAGCGAGGAGATGATGGCGGCGGTGTACGCCTACGATGTGCTGTCCGGGCGCGATAAGCAGAGCAGCCGCTACATCGCGCGCTATGCCGGGCGGCAGCTGCCGGCCCCGGCGGCCCAGCCCGCTGCGCCGCAGGCAGCCGCCCCGGCTGGGGAGAGCGCCGCCGCCGGGCCTTACGCCCCCCTGATGAAGGCGGTGGAGCAGGGCCTGAAGGGCGAGGCCGCGGCCCACACCCGCGCGCTGCTGGCCGGGCGGGACCCGCTGGACCTTGTGGACCACGCGCTGATCCCGGCCCTTGACGCGGTGGGCGCGGGCTACGAGAAGGGCACGCTGTTCCTGCCGCAGCTGCTGCAGTCGGCCAGCGCCGCCCAGGCCGCCTTTGAGGAGATCAAGGCCGCGGTGGCGAAAAAGGGCGCCCCCGGCGCGAGCAAGGGCAGGATCGTGCTGGCCACCGTCAAGGGGGACGTGCACGACATCGGCAAGAACATCGTGCGGGTCATTTTGGAGAATTACGGCTTCGACGTGCTGGACCTGGGCCGGGACGTGCCGCCCGAAAAGGTGGTGGAGGCGGTGCGCGAAAGCGGCGCACGGCTGGTGGGCCTGTCCGCCTTGATGACCACCACCCTCAAGAGCATGGCCGAGACCATCGAGGCGCTGCACGCGGCAAAGCTCGACTGCAAGGTGATGGTGGGCGGCGCGGTGCTGACCGAGCGCTACGCCCTCGAGATCGGCGCGGACTGGTACGCGAAGGACGCCAAGCGCTCGGCCGACATCGCCAAGGAATTCTACGGCGTGCAGTGAGCCGGCGGCCGGGGCGGGAAGTTTTCAAACTGTTCAAAAAGTCCACAAAAAGCTGCCACAAATTGGCTGTATACTAAGGGTGCAGTCGGGGAGGAGAGAAAACCTCCTCACAAAACGGATTACTCCCTTTTGAAAAGGGCCCCAAAAACCCTGAACGCCGCGCGGCCCGAACAAGCCGCCGGCGGCTCCGACATCTACTGTTCCCCCGCCCATGCCAGGCAACCGCCGGGCGGCGGACAGACTACCTACTCTCCCCACTCCGGTGGGGTTCCCATATGGACAGCGCCGGCTCTTCTCCTTTTTCACGGCGCTGTCTTTTTTTGTGCGTCTTGCCAAAAGTGCCCGCCGGCGGTTGACAGCTGTGCGCCCTTGTGGTACCATAACGGACGGAAAACCGAATACGGCAAGGGAAGTCTTTAGGAAAACGGCGTCTATCGCCTGCCGAAGGAGCAAAACTCTCAGGCGGCCCCATCCGGGCCGGGACTAAAGATGGATGTGGCTCTGGAGAAG
>CALXGZ010000180.1 GCA_944387975.1 uncultured Faecalibacterium sp. | reverse complement strand
ACCCAACTGAATGGAGTCAGAGTATGTTACCATAAGCCAGCCCCCCTTTCCGCAGAACGGAGGGCCCAAAGAAGCGCCTTCCGTCCCGGTATGAGCCAGGGGAAGACACACCGCTTGCCGTTTATCGGCAGCACCCTTACAATTAGGATATCATAATCGACGCAAAATGACAAGGCCCCTGCCTCCTGTATGGGAAGCGGGGGCCTTTTTTGCCCCGCACTATAGAATTTGTCACAAATCAATGATACAATAGAAAAGCAAATGCTGGCGAATGGGGGTGGCGGTTTGAAAGGCTTTGAGCGGCTGGCGGCGGCGGTGTGCGCCGCGGCGCTGCTGGCGGGCTGCGCCGGGCTGCCGGGGGGCGAGCGGCCCGCGGTGGAGGAGCTGCTGCGCGCGCCGCGCCTCGAGGGCGAGTACGGCGAGATACAGGCCGCCCTGGACGGCTGGCTGGGCCAGAGCGCCCAGCTGCGCTACCCGCTGAACGGCGACCTGCTGAGCCCCTTTTTGATGAGCGACTTCGACGGTGACGGCGTGCAGGACGCGGCCGTGCTGTATACGGCCGCCGACGCGACCAATATCTGCCTGGCGGTGCTGCAAAAGGACGGCGAGGGCCTGTGGCAGGTGCAGGACGCCGTCGAGGGCCTGACCGATACCGTGGACACCGTCCGCTTTGCGCGCCTGCAGGAGGGCGGGGCCAACCAGATCATCGTGGGCTATACCGCCCAGCAGGCCGACAGCTACCTGGCCGTCTACGCCTACCAGGACGGCCGTATCGCCGATATCCTGGCCGAGCCCTGCGACCAGTACCTGATCGAGGATATCACCGGCACCGGCTATGAGGACCTGATCGTCATGGATACCGACGCCCAGGGCGCCGCGCAGATCAAGCTGCTGACCTCCGACCGGGAGGGCGGCTTCCGCCAGGCGGCGGTGACGGGGCTGTCGGCCGCGCGCTACAGCGGCTGCGCCTCGCTGGCGGCGGGCATGGGGGCCTACGGCGGCCAGTACCTGGTGCTGGACGGCTGGACCGGCGTCTCGGGCTCGAACCTGGCGTCGGTGCTGCTGCGCTACAACGAGCAGACCCAGCAGATGGAGCCCGCCCGCCAGATCGCCGCCGACGCCCTGTACGAGGCCTCGCTGCGCAACGTGCCCAACCTCACCAGCCGCGACCTCGACCGCGACGGCGTGGTGGAGATACCCACCCAGCCCGAGGGCGCCGGCCTGATCAATATGGACCAGGGGCGGCGCATGGATTTTATCCTGTGGATGGACTACACCAGCGCCCAGCCCCGCAAAAGCTTCGGCCTGCTGGATGAGGAGCTGAGCTTTTACCTCGAGCTGCCAATGGAGTGGTACGGCGCCCTGGTGCTGACCGACGGCCCCGAGGAGGACACCGTCGAGCTGCGCCGCCAGGACGACGGCGCGCTGTACCTGACGGTGCGCGTGACCGGCATCGCCGACCGCAGCCCCGGCTGGACGCGCCTGGGCGTGGTGTCGAACCGCCTGGTCCAGGCGCAGCTTGGGCCCGACGCCCAGATCGCGGATCAGCTGTACCGGCTGTCCCGCTCGTTCTATATCTTGTAAGGAGGGTAACAGATGGTAAAAGTACTGGTGGTGGAGGATGAGGCCAGCATCCGCGAGGTCATCGCCCTGAACCTGAGCCGCGCCGGCATGGCCGTGCTGGAAGCCGGCAGCGCCGAGGAAGCCCTGGCCCTGCTGGAGCAGGCCCCCGATTGCAGCGCCGCCATCCTGGACGTGATGCTGCCGGGGATGAGCGGCTTTTCCCTCTGCGAGACGATCCGCCGCTCCAACCAGAAGATCGGCATCATCATCCTCAGCGCCAAAGGCCAGGAGCAGGATAAGATCCGCGGCCTGTCCATCGGCGCGGACGACTATATGACCAAGCCCTTCTCCGTCAGCGAGCTGCTGGCCCGGGTGGAGGCGCTGTGCCGCCGGGTGGGCCGCGGCGGCGGCGCGGAAAACGCCCCCACCGCCCTGGTCAGCGGCGACTTCATCCTGGACGAGAACCGCCGCCTGCTGCTCAAGGCCGGGCGCCCCATCGAGCTGACGCAGGTCGAGTTCCAGATCATGGAGCTGTTTTTCCGCACGCCGGGCACCGCCCTTAGCCGCGAAAAGATCTTGAAGGGCGTCTGGGGCGAGAACTACTTCGGCGACGTGAAGATCGTCGACGTCAACATCCGCCGCCTGCGCATGAAGATCGAGGACGAGCCCTCCCACCCGGCCCATATCCTGACGGTGTGGGGCTACGGCTACCGCTGGGAAGAGTGAGCCCCCTATGAAGCACAGATCGAAACGCGGCCCCGGCCCCGGCGCAGGCTGGCGCAGCGGTATCACCCGGCGCTGGGCCCGGGGCAGCCTGCTGCTGATCGTGCTGCTGCTGGCGGTGATCGAGGGCATGTTCCTCTACAGCACCGTTCACGACTACTACGACGGCGTGCAGCAGAGCATGTACCAGCGCTTTTCCTCCATCAACGGGCAGCTGAAGGTGTACAGCGGCAGCACCGCCCGGCGCACCGCCGCCAGCCGCAGCTTTGCGCTGCGCCGCATGGTCGAGCAGTTCGGCGACAAGGACAAGTACGAGTTCATGCTGCTGGACGGCCGGGGCAGCGTCATCGCCAGCACCAGCGGCACCAGCGCCGCCGGCATCATCGTGCCCGACGACTTCGAGCAGGCCCAGACCGACCCCGACGGCTACGGCACGGCCGTGTACACCACCTCCACCGGCGAGCCGGTCATATCGGTGTGCTGCCTGGTGCCATACGCCGCCGAGGAGATCGTGGCCATGCGCCTGGTCACCAGCCTGACGCTGATCCGCCGCCAGGTGCAAAGCGCCGTGCTGCTGGGCGTGGCGGCGGGGGTGCTGGCGCTGGCCATCGCGGCGGGGTCGGGGCTGTACTTCGTGCGCAGCATCGTGGTGCCTTTGGGCCAGGTGGAGCGCGCCGCCGCCGACATCGCCCGCGGCGACCTGGACACCCGCCTGCCCGAGACCGACCCGCCCCGCGACGAGCTGGACCGCCTGCGCGGCAGCATCAACCGCATGGCCCAGGGCCTGGCCGAGACGGAAAAGATGAAAAACGAGTTCATCTCCTCCGTCTCCCACGAGCTGCGCACCCCCCTGACCTCGATCCGCGGCTGGGTCGAGACGCTGGAGGCCCTGGACGACCCCGGCGACGCCAACTACCGCAAAGGGCTGGAGATCATCCACAGCGAGACGGGCCGCCTGCACAGCATGGTGGAGGAGCTGCTGGATTTCAGCCGCCTGCAAAACGGCGGCATCCAGATGGACTGCCGTCCCCTGGACCTGGTGGCCGAGCTGACCGACGCGCTTTTGTTCTGCGAGCCGCGCATGCTACAGGAGGGGCTGGCGCTGCACTACGCCGAGCCGGAGGAGATGATCCCCGTCTACGCCGACCCCGGCCGGCTGCGGCAGGTGTTTATCAACGTGCTGGACAACGCCATCAAATATTCGGCCCCCGGCGGGCGCATCACCGTCAAGCTGTGGGCGGGGGAGTACAAGGCCTTCGTCGAGATCATCGACCAGGGGCGCGGCATCCCCCCCGAGGACCTTGGCAGCGTCAAGGGCAAGTTTTTCAAAGGCAGCAACGCGGTGCGCGGCAGCGGCATAGGGCTGGCGCTGGTGGATTCCATCATGACGGCCCTGGACGGCACGCTCGATCTGCGCAGCACCCTGGGCAGGGGCACGGTCGTCACGCTGGGGCTGCCCTTATATAAAAAGCTATAGGAGAACGTTATTCCAATGAACCATCAAAGCCGAAAAGAATGTTTCAAGACCAGTGTGGGCGGCCAGGCCCTGATGGAGGGCATCATGATGCGCGGCCCGAAGCAGATCTGCTGCGCGGTCCGCCGCCCGGACGGCGGCATCGAGACGAAGCTCGACCCCGTCCCCACCCGCAAAGGCTGGATGAAATGGCCCATCCTGCGGGGGGCCGTCTCGATGATCGAGAGCCTTGTGGTGGGCTACCGCTACATGATGTATTCGGCCCAGGTCAGCATGGGGGACGAGTACGACGAGGAGGAAGAGGAGACCGCCTTTGAAAAGTGGGTGGGGGAGCACCTGGGCGAAAAGGCCGAGAAGGTGCTGCTGACCGGCGCGGCCGTCGTGGGCGGCCTGGGGGCGATTTTGCTCTTCACCGTGCTGCCCACGCTGGTGACGGCGGGCGTGGGGCACTTTGTGCCGCTGGGGCGCTGGCCCCGCGTCATTTTGGAGGGCGTGCTGAAAGTCGCCATCTTCCTGGGCTATATGTTCCTCATCTCGCGCATGAAGGAGATCGAGCGCGTCTTCCGCTACCACGGGGCCGAGCACAAGACCATCGCCTGCTACGAGGCCGGCGACGCGCTGACGGTGGAAAACGTGCGCAAGTATACGCGCTTCCACCCGCGCTGCGGCACCAGCTTCCTGATCCTGGTGGTCATCATCAGCGTATTTTTGTACAGCGTGCTGCCCTGGAGCAGCACCGGGCTGCGGGTGGTGCTCAAATTGCTGCTGCTGCCGCTGGTCATGGGCCTCAGCTACGAGGCGCTCAAGTGGTGCGGCCGCTCGGACAGTCTGCTCAGCTGCGTCGTGCGGCAGCCGGGCCTGTGGGTGCAGCGCCTGACCGTCTTTGAGCCGGACGACAGCATGATCGAGGTGGCCATCGAGGCGGTCAAGCCCGTGCTGCCCGAGCGCCCCGAGGAGGGCAAATGGTAAGCGCCGGGCTGGCGCCGCGGCAGGCCCTTGCCGAGGTGGAGGCGCGCCTTGCGGCCGCCGGCTGCCCCGACGCCGCCTTCGACGCGCGGGAGCTGTTCCGCCTGGCGGCCGGCCGGGACCCGCGCCTGTCCGACCGGCCCCTGTCGGAGGAGGAGGCCGCCCGCCTGGAAGAGGCCGCCGCCCGCCGCGCCGGCCGCGAGCCCCTGCAATACATCTGCGGGCGCTGGCCCTTTTTGACCTTTGAGCTGGCGGTGGGGCCGGGCGTGCTCTGCCCGCGCCCCGACACCGAGGTGGTGGCCGAGGCCGCCGCGGCCATGCTGGAGGGCGCAGCGCAGCCCCGCGTGCTGGACCTGTGCGCCGGCACGGGCTGCCTGGGCCTGGGGGTCAAGGCCCTGCGGCCCGACGCCCGCGTCACCTGCCTGGAAAAAAGCCCCGAGGCCCTGCCCTACCTGCGGCTGAACGCCCGCTGCGCGCTGTCCGGCGCGCTGGAGGCCGTCCCCGGCGGCATGGAGGACCTGCTGGAGCCCGACGCCTTCGGCGAGGCGGCCCTGTACGCAAGGCTGGGCCTGCCGGCGGCCGCGCCGCCCGCCGTCGAGGTGGTGGAGGGCGACCTGTTCACCTACTGGCAGACGCTGCCGGCCGGGCAGCTGGACCTGATCGTCTCGAACCCGCCCTACCTGACGGCGGAGGAAATGGCGCACTTACAGCCCGAGACCGCCCGCGAGCCGGCCATGGCCCTGGCAGCCGGGCCGGACGGGCTGGACTTCTACCGCGCCCTGGCGGCGCATTACCGGGACGCGCTGCGCCCCGGCGGCGCGCTTGTGCTGGAGATCGGCTGGCGGCAGCGCGAGGCCGTCGCCGCCCTGCTGGCCGCCTGCGGCTGGACCGATATCGCCTGCCGCAGGGACTACGGCGGCAACGACCGCTGCATCACGGCGCGGCGGGGGTAAGAAGGCATCACAACTTCCTGTTGTAATCCGCCCGATTTGTGGTATACTGTAAGGGAAATGAATCTATAGGAAAAGGAGCATCAGGGTATGGCAAAAAATCAGAACACGACGGTCGCCGCGGTGGTGAAAAAGACCGGCGCGGACGAAAAGAAGGAAGCGCTGACCACCGCGCTGGCCCAGATCGAAAAGCAGTTCGGCAAAGGGGCCATCATGAAGCTGGGCGACAGCGCCGCCATGCAGGTGGAGGCCATCTCCACCGGCAGCCTGGGGCTGGACCTGGCGCTGGGCGTGGGCGGCGTGCCCCGCGGCCGCATCATCGAGATCTATGGCCCCGAGTCCAGCGGCAAGACCACCCTGGCGCTGCATGTGCTGGCCGAGGCGCAGAAAAAGGGCGGCGAGGTGGCCTTCATCGACGTGGAGCACGCGCTGGACCCCAACTACGCCGCGGCCCTGGGCGTGGATATCAACAGCCTGCTGGTCAGCCAGCCCGACACCGGCGAGCAGGCGATGGAGATCTGCGAGGCGCTGGTGCGCTCGGGCGCCATCGACGCCGTGGTCATCGACTCGGTGGCCGCGATGGTCCCCCGCGCCGAGATCGAGGGCGAGATGGGCGACAGCCACGTGGGCCTGCAGGCCCGCCTGATGAGCCAGGCCATGCGCAAGCTGACCTCGGTCATCGGCAAGACCAACACCGTGTGCATCTTCATCAACCAGCTGCGTGAAAAGGTGGGCGTCATGTACGGCAACCCCGAGGTGACCACCGGCGGCCGGGCGCTGAAATATTACGCCTCGGTGCGCATCGACGTGCGCCGCGTCGAGGGGCTGAAGGACTCCTCCGGGCAGTTCATCGGCAACCACACCCGCGCCAAGGTGGTCAAGAACAAGGTCGCGCCCCCCTTCCGCGAGGCGGAGTTCGACATCATGTTCGGCAAGGGCATCTCCAAGATGAGCGAGCTGATCGACGTGGGCGTCAAGCTGGGCATCGTGCAGAAGAGCGGCGCGTGGTTCAACTACGGGGACGTGCGCCTGGGCCAGGGCAGGGACAACGCCAAGCAGTTCCTGGCCGATAACCCCGAGATCGCCAACGACATCGAAGGGCAGATCCGCGCCAACGCCGACAAGCTGTATTCCACCGGGCGCAAGGGCGCGCTGGCCAAGGGCAGCGCCGCCGTGGCCGCCCAGGAGGCCAAGGAGGGCCAGGCCGCCAAGGCCGGCCCCGTGGTCAAGGCCCCGGCCCCCAGCAGCGAGAGCGAGCTGGATATCATGGTGGAGGACTAAGCGGTGCCCTGGCAGCATAAAGGCCGCCGCGCCCAAAGCGCGGAGCCTTCGGCCGACCCCGCCGCAGCCCGCGCCCGCGCGCTGGCGCTGCTGACGGGGCGGGACTACGCCTCGGCGGAGCTGTACGAGAAGCTGTGCGCCCGCTTTACCCCCGAAGCCGCCGCCGAAACGGTGGCCGCGCTGACGGCGGCGGGCCTGGTGGACGACGCGCGCTACGCCGCGGCCAAAGCCCGCAGCTTGCAGCGGGCCCGCAAAAGCCGCCTGGCGGCCGCCATGGCCCTGCGGGGCAAGGGCCTGCGCGACGAAGAGATCGACGCGGCGCTGGACGCCGCCTACGCCCCCGACGAGGAAGGGGAGGACCCCGAGCTGGACGCCGCCCGCGCCCTGGTGGCCGGGCCGTACCGGGCCAAGCTGGCCGCGGGCCGGTGGGACCTGGTGGCCGCGGCACTGGCGCGGCGGGGCTTCCCCCAGAGGGTGATCCGCCAGGCGCTGGACGGCGCCGGCGACGAATACTGAAACAGAAAGGGCGACGATATGAACATTGCCTGTATATCCCTCGGCTGTCCCAAAAACCAGGTGGACCTGGACGGGATGGTCTACACCCTGCTGGCGGCCGGCCACCAGACGGTGGCCGACATCGCCGACGCCGACCTGGTGCTGGTGAACACCTGCGGCTTTATCGAGAGCGCCAAGGCCGAGGCCATCGAGAACATCCTCGAGGCGTGCAGCTATAAGCAGCAGAACCCGAACCTGAAGGTGGTGGTCACCGGCTGCCTGGCCGAGCGCTACCGCAGCCAGATCCGGGAGGAGATCCCCGAGGTGGACGCCGTGGTGGGCTGCGCCTCGAACGGCGTCATCGACCAGATCGCGGCGCGGGTGGCCGGCGGCGAACAGCTCGAGACCTACGGCCCCAAGCGGGACTTCCCGCTGGGGGGCAAGCGGGTCATCGGCACGCCGGCCCACTACGCCTATTTGAAGATCGCCGAGGGCTGCAACAACCGCTGCCACTACTGCGCCATCCCGCTGATCCGCGGGCCGCTGCGCAGCCGCGACATGGACGACTGCGTCGCCGAGGCGCGCTGGCTGGCCAGCGAGGGCGTCAAGGAGCTGATCGTGGTGGCCCAGGACCCCACCGCCTACGGCGAGGACTGGGGCAAGCCGGGCAGCATCTGCCAGCTGCTGGACCGCCTCAACGCCATCGAGGGCATCGAGTGGATCCGCATCCTGTACGCCTACCCCGAGCGCATCACCGATGATTTCATCGCCGCGATGCAGCGCAACGGCAAGGTGCTGCCCTACCTCGACCTGCCCATCCAGCATTGCAGCGACGAGATCCTGCGCAACATGAACCGCCGCTCCACCAAGGCCGAACTGCTGGAGGTGGTGGCGCGGCTGCGCAAGGCCATCCCCGGCATCACGCTGCGCACGACGCTGATCGCGGGCTTCCCCGGCGAGACGGAAGCCCAGTTCGAGGAGCTGTGCGCCTTCGTCAAGGAGGTGGAGTTCGACCGGCTGGGCTGCTTTGCCTATTCGGCCGAGGAGAACACCCGCGCCGCAGCGATGGACGGCCAGCTGGACGAGGAGACCAAGGCCCGCCGCGCGGAGATCGTCATGGAGATCCAGACCGGCATCATGGCCCGCAAACAGGCGGAGAAGGTGGGGCAGACTTTGCATGTGCTCTGCGACGGGCTGGACGACGAGAGCGGGCTGTACATCTGCCGCACCGCCGCCGACGCCCCCGAGATCGACGGGGCGGTCTGCGTGGCGAGCGACGAGCCCCTGTACCCCGGCCAGTTCTACGACGTGTACATCGAAGAGAGCGACCTCTACGACCTGTACGGCCGCCCGGCGGAAGCCGCAAAGGAGGAATGAGCGATGAATCTGCCCAACAAACTGACCCTGGCCCGCATTTTGCTGGTGCCGGTGTTTATGGTGTTCGCCTCGCTGACCCAGTACGGGACGGCGGATTACAACGCCGCCTGGTACCTGGCGGCGGGGGTGGTGTTCGCCCTGGCCAGCTTTACCGATTACCTGGACGGCCACCTGGCCCGCAAGTGGCACATGATCACGGACTTCGGCAAGTTCGCCGACCCGCTGGCCGACAAGCTGCTGACGACCGTCGCCTTTTTGTATATGATGCGGGACGGCGTGTGCTCGCCGGTGGTGCTGGCCATCATCCTGGCGCGGGAGTTCGCCGTGTCCGGCCTGCGCATGGTGGCCGCCGGCGCCAAGGACGGCAAGGTCATCGCGGCCAACATGTGGGGCAAGGTCAAGACGGTGCTGCAAATGCTGAGCATCATCTTTTATTACTTTGCCGCCGCCCTGGCCGGGCCCACCGATACCATGGCGGTCTGCCTGATCTCCAGCGCCCTGTGCTGGCTGGTGGCCGCGGTCACCGCCATTTCGGGCATCAAGTACCTGGTGGACAACCGCCATTTCATCAACACGGCAAAATAAAAGGGGGCGGGCTGTCGGGCCCGCTCTTTCTGCTGGGAGGGAGACCGATTGATGCATA
>CALXGZ010000179.1 GCA_944387975.1 uncultured Faecalibacterium sp. | reverse complement strand
GGCTCGAAACAGGTTGAAAGGAAGGTCCATTTCCTTTCGAAGGCATTATAACATACCCCCCCCGGTGTCAAGGCCCGATTTACTATTTTTGCCTTTTCGCTTTATTTTCTTTACCCCGCGGGGGTGGGCGGAGTGTATTCTTTGCGTTTTTATGCGGCGTTTTGTGTATATTTATGCGTTATTTGCGCGTTTTGGGGGTGTTTGGGGCTTATCCTTGCTTGGGCGGGATTTTGCGTCGGGAATGAGGCAAAGTTTTCAACGGTTCGTCTGTTGCCCCCTCCGCCCGGCTCCCCTCTCCGTCACGGCCTGCGGCCGTGCCACCTCTCCCGCAGGGAGAGGCAAGTGTAACTGCGTCGAACACGGTGAACTTGGTGGTAAGGTAAAGCCCTGAGAAACTTCGCCTTACCACCTAGTTTTCCTCATACCCACGGAGGTACACTTGGCTCCCCCCGCGGGGGAGCTGGCACAGGGTGCGCAAGCGCCCTGTGACTGAGAGGGGTGCACGCGCGGGGCGGCCCGCACGAAAAAAAGCGCCCGCTTTCACGGGCGCTCAGTGGCAAATTCTGCTATTGTATATTTTTTCAGAAAATGAAATTTTTCAGCATGGCGGCCCGGCTTGCGGTTTGTGCGTCATCGGGGCGCGCAGCGGCTGCGCAGCAGTACAGGGCTCGAATGGGCCGGGCCTGCGATGCCTGCCAAACAAAAAACCCGAGGCCATAGCCTCGGGCTTTTTATTTGGTGGACGGTACAGGACTCGAACCTGTGACCTCCTGCACGTCAAGCAGATGCTCTACCAGCTGAGCTAACCGTCCATAGGTCTTGCGACTTAGACAGTATAGCACATTTCGCGCCGGAATGCAAGGGCTTTTTTGCAAAAAACGTTTTACTCCACCATCTTGCGGGCGGCCTTGTAGATGTCGCCGCAGCCCAGGGTGATGACGAGGTCGCCCTCGCGGGCGTTTTGCTTGACCCACTGCGCGGCGGCGTCCAGGCTGTCCACCACCACCGCGCCGGGCACCTTGGCGGCCAGCTTCTCGCTCGTGATCGAGGGGTCGTTGGGCTCGCGGCTGCCCAGGATGGGCGTGAGCACGGCGATGTCCGCCATCTTCAGCACAGCGGCAAAGTCATCCAGCAGCATTTTGGTGCGGCTGTATGTAAAAGGCTGATGGACGGCGATCAGGCGCTTGTAGCCCAGCTCTTTGGCGGTGGCCAGGGTGGCGCGCATCTCGGTGGGGTGGTGGGCGTAGTCGTCCACGACGACCGCGCCGTTGCACTCGCCGTAGACCTCGAAGCGGCGGCAGACGCCCTTGAACTCCGCCAGGGCGGCGGCGCACTGCGCGGCGCTCAGGCCCATGGTGCGGCAGACCGCGCACATGGCCAGGGCGTTATAGATGTTGTGGTAGCCGGGCACGGCCAGCTTGATGTGGCCCGCGACGCCGGCGGTGTCCCACTCCTTCAGGTCGAACTCGTAGAAGCCGGGGCGGTACTCGGTGATGTTCACCGCCTGGTAGTCGCCGCCGTTCTGGATGCCGAAGGTGCGCACGCGCCGCTGGATGGTGTACATCACGTCCATCGTGTTGCGGTCGTCGGCGTTGGCAAAGATCATGAACTGCGTCATCAGCGAGAAGCGCTTGAACGCGAACTTCAGCTCGCCCATGCTGCCGTAGTAGTCCAGGTGGTCGTTGTCAATGTTCAGCACCACCGACAGGTAGGGGGTCAGCTTGAGGAAGGTCTCGGCGTACTCGCAGGCCTCCACCACGATGTCGTCGCCCATGCCCGCCTTGCCGTAGCCGTTGATCATCGGCAGCTTGCCGCCGATGACGGCGCTGGGGTCGCGGCCGGCCAGCTCCAGGGCGGTGGTGATCATGGCGGTGGTGGTGGTCTTGCCGTGGGTGCCCGCCACGCAGACGCTGGACTTGTACAGGCGGCTGACATAGCCCAGCAGGACGCTGCGCTCGACGGTGGGGATGCCGTAGCTTTCGGCGGCGGAAAGCTCGACGTTATCCTTGGGGATGGCGGCCGAGTAGACCACCATGTCCGCGCCGACGATGTTGTTGGCGTCGTGGCCCAGCGTCACGCGGATGCCCATGGCGCGCTCGGCCTGGATGATGCTGCCGTCCAGCACGTCGCTGCCGCTGATCTGATAGCCCTTGGCGGACAAAATCTGGATCAGGGGGAACATCCCGCTGCCGCCGCAGCCGATGAAATGGATCTTGCTGACATGGTCCAGCAGGCGCTGGTCGTAGTTGCTGAACATGCTCATATAGGCTTTACCTCCCAAATATCGCGGCCCTTGCGGCCGGCAAGCGCCCCTTTGGCAGGCGGGGCGCGCAGTGTTGCATTGTCACTGTTTATTATAGTATTTTTGCCCGGCGAAATAAACAGTTCCCCGGCATTTTCGAGAAAAAGCCGGAAATCGGGCCCATTTTTTGTAGGATGCTACAAAGCGGCCTCAGCCGCGCCGCCGCACGATCTCGTCCAGGATGGCCCCGGCGACGGCGGCCTTGCTCATCAGGGGCAGCTGGCGGACCCCGCCGTCCGGCGTCAGGAAGGTGACGAGGTTGGTATCCACGCCGAAGCCCGCGCCCGGGTCCTTGAGGTTGTTGGCGACGATCATATCCAGGTTTTTGCGGCGCAGCTTTTCGGCCGAGTGGGCCAGCATGTCCCGCGTCTCCATCGAGAAGCCGCAGATGAACTGCCCCGTCTTGGCCGGGCCGAGCGAGCCGAGGATATCGGCGGTGCGCACCAGGGGGATGCTCATCTCGCCGTCGGACTTTTTGACCTTGTCGGCGGCCACCGCGGCGGGGCGGTAGTCGGCCACCGCCGCCGCCATCACGAGGATATCGGTGGCGGCAAAGCGCGCGCCGACCGCCTCGAACATCTCCTGCGCCGAGGTGACGGGCACATCCTCGGCAAAGCGCGGCGGCTCCAGCGCGGTGGGGCCGTGGATCAGGGTGACCTCGGCCCCGCGCAGCGCGGCGGCGCGGGCCACGGCGTAGCCCAGCTTGCCGGTGGAGTGGTTGGTCAGGCAGCGGACGGGGTCGATGGCCTCCTGGGTGGGGCCGGCCGTCACGGTGACGCGCAGCCCGGCCAGGTCCTGCGGGGCCAGGGCGCGGGCGACGTAGTCCAGCAGGACGCCCTCGGCCGGCAGGCGGCCCTTGCCCACGTCGTGGCAGGCCAGCTGGCCGCTCTCGGAGGGGATGACGGTAAAGCCATAGCGCGCGAGGGTGCGGATGTTGTCCTGCGTGATGGGGTTGTCGAGCATGCCGGTGTTCATGGCGGGGGCCACCAGCTTGGGGCAGCGGGCCGCCAGGACGGTGGTGCTGAGCATATCGTCGGCGATGCCGTGCGCCATCTTGGCGATGATGTTGGCCGTGGCGGGCGCCACCAGGATGACGTCGGCCTTTTTGGCCAGCTCGATGTGGGTGACCTCGAACTTGAAGTCCCGGTCGAAGGTATCCACCATGCACTTGTGGCCGGTCAGCGTCTCGAAGGTCAGGGGCGTGATGAACTGGGTGGCGTTGCGGGTCATGATGACCTCCACGTCGGCCCCCCGTTTTTTCAGCGCGCTGGCCACCCCGGCCATTTTATAGGCGGCGATGCCGCCGGTGACGCCCAGCAGCACGCACTTGCCTTGCAGCTCCATCTCCATACAGAAAACCTCCCCATAGGTATATAAGGATAGTATAAACCAAAGCGGCCCGCTTGACAAGCGGGAGGGCGGGGAAACTCGCCTATCGGGCGCGGGGAGACGGCCGGACAGAAAAAGCGCCCCTCCCGCCCGTGCTTTCACGCACAGGCAGAAGGGGCGCAGCTCTTTATCTTTTAGGCGCTTCTAGGCCAAAGCCCGGGGGCCCTCCGCTTACTTGCGGGGGTTCTTGATGGCAGCCTGGGTAGCTGCTCTGTCGGCAGGGAGCCTAAAATTTGATTCGCACCCACGTCTGTTTTCACTTCACCAGGGTTTAAGAACTCCCTGATACCGTTCACCGAGGGCACACAGTTTCCCTTTTTGCCCTCCACCAGAAGGCCCGCCTGGGCATCGGTTCCGGGGCCCAAATGGAGGTACCACTCGAAGTGGGTCTCGGACACCGGCATCACCCGGTAGACAAGCTGGTCGATCAGTTCCCGGCTGACCCCCTGCCCTTTCAGGTGGACCAATTCTTCCAGCGCCTGCCGGATTTGTTCCAGATTCAGGGCCTCCCGGCACTCCGCCGCCTCGGCTTCCTTCTGTGCCGCCTCCAGGCGGCTCTTCTCGGCCTCCAGCTGGTCCCGCAGCTTCTGGTATTCCTCCTTTCCGATCTCCCCGTCCGCCCGCATGACGGTCAGGTTCCGCAGCCGGGTGTCAATCCGCTCCA
>CALXGZ010000178.1 GCA_944387975.1 uncultured Faecalibacterium sp. | reverse complement strand
CAAAACAGAATACAGTTGGAGGAGTACTCAAGTGGTCGAAGAGGCGTGACTCGAAATCTCGTAGGCCGGGGAACCGGTGCAAGGGTTCAAATCCCTTCTCCTCCGCCAGCAAAGCCGCTCAGGGGCGCAAGGCCCCGGGCGGCTTTTTTGCTGCGCCCTATTCCTCCACGGTGAACACTTCTTCAATGGTCACGCCGAACACCTTGGCGATGTTCCAGGCCAGCACCAGGGAGGGGTTGTATTTGCCGTTTTCCAGGTTGCCGATGGTCTCGCGGCGGACACCCACCAGGGCGGCCAGCTCCTCCTGCTTCATGCCGGTGCGGGCGCGGTATTCCTTCATGCGGTTGCGGATCATCGCGCGGCCCAGCTTTCCCGGAAGCGGCAGAAGGCCACCGACAGCGACTGCACCGCCACCGCCGCCGCCCAGCCCCACAGGATGCCGTACAGCAGCGCCCGGCCGGCCGGCAGCCCGGCCAGGATGCCGCCCGCCGTCACTGCGCCGGTGAGGAGCATGTCGGCGTAGAAGGCCCGTGCGGCCGCGCGGTTCATGTAGGCGGTCATCATCTCGTCCGCCGTGATGAAAAAGTACTGGAAGTTGCAGGCGAAGGCGAAAAAGGCAAGGAACATCCGCTCCTCACTGAACACGCCGACGAAGCCCAGCAGCGACAACAGGCCCAGCAGGCCCTCGAGGTAATAGCGCGGTTTCATGGGTAAGACCTCCTTGTGTTATATATTTCGCTCTTTGTGTTATAAATATACCACAAACCGGCGGCCCCGTCAAGCGCGCTTGTGCCCAAAGGCGCGCCGCCCGTTTTGTACACAGCGCACAAAAACGCCCGCACAGCCTCAAAAGCCGTGCGGGCGTTCGGTTTGGTTTGGGGGGCGCTCAGGGCTGCGCCAGCAGCCAGCGGCGGATGGCGCTGGCCGCGCCGCCGTCGGTGTTGCGGCCCGTCAGGGCGCGGGCGGCGGCCTTGGCCTCGGGCTGGGCGTTCTCCATCGCGACGCCCAGACCGGCGGCGGCCAGCAGGGCCGCGTCGTTGCCGCTGTCGCCCAGGGCCATGACCTCCGCCAGGGTGCAGCCCAGCCGCTGCGCCAGGAAGTCCACCGCGGCCAGCTTGCCCGCGCCGGGGGCGGTCAGCTCCAGGCCGCCGCCGCAGTCCATGATCAGGGCGGCGCTGCCGGCGGCCGCCTCAAAGTCTGCCCGCGCCTTGGGCGGGACCAGGGGGATGTTGATCTTCAGCACCTCGCGCCCGGCCAGGCCGGCGGCGGGGCCCGCCAGTGGGCGGCCGCGCCGCGCTACGATGCCCTTGTGGAAGGCCCCGATGCCGGAGGCCTCGACGGCGCGGCGGGCGGCGTCCGTCATGTGGTACAGGCCCTCCCGGTCGATGTACTCGGCCGGCAGGCCGCAGCGGGCGGCGGCCGCTTCCACCTGCGCCAGGGCCGCGGCCGAAAAGGCCTTGCGCCACAGGCAGGCGCCGCTGTGGGCGTCGCGCACCTCGGCGCCGTCGCACAGCACCAGCCAGCTCAGCCAGGGGGGCGTGGGGTCCAGGTCGGCGGGCAGGCAGGCGGCAGGCCGGCCGGTGGCGGCCGCCACGACGCAGCCGGCTTCGGCCGCAGCGGCCGCGGCCTCCGCCAGGCCGGGGGCAAAGCGGTGGGGGTCGCTGCCCAGGGCCGTGCCGTCCAGATCGAAGGCCAGCAGCTTATAGCGCATCGGCTGTCCCCTCCCCTTCCGGCGGGCGCACCATCTCAAAGCGGCTGCCGCGGCGGATGCAGTCGGCCAGCAGCAGGTAGCGCGGCGCGAGACGGCCGATCACGTTCACCCGGCCGTCGGCGGGCAGGTCCTCGCGGATGAGCTGGATCTCCCCCGAGTAGCGCCCGTAAAGGCGGTTGTCCATCGTGATGGCGCCGCGGGGGCGGGGGCCGCAGGCGGCGGGCTCCACGGGGCCGCCGGCCTGGGCGTACTTGCGGGACTCCTGGTAGCGCACCAGCCAGCGGGGCGAGTCGGGCCGGCAGGTGAAGGTCTTGCCGTACAGCCCCTCCTGCCCGGGCGCGAGGTATACCGGCAGCGGCAGCACGCCGCTGTCGCAGTAGCGCCGGATCAGGGCCAGCTCGTACTCGCTGACGCCGGGGTCCCCGGCGAAGATGCCGTCCAGCCCGTAGTTGACCGCCAGGTCGGCGAAGGCGGCCAGGGGCGCGGCGCTGCGGTGCGCCTCCAGCGTGGGCAGCCCGGCGTGCAGCGGGCCCCGCAGCTGCCCGTCCCCCGGGATGAAGGCGTAGACCTTCAGCCCCGCGGCGCGCAGCATGCGGGTGCTCTCCCGCAGGAAGTCCGGGTCCAGGCCCGTCTCGGGCCGTGGGTAAAAGTTGTGGATGGCGATGACCTGGGGCCCGGCGGCCGCCAGGGCCGCGGCCTCGGCCGGGGTGGTGGTGGAGGCGTTGACCGCCACCGGCATGCGGGCGGCCAGGGCGCAGGCCTCCTCCAGGGTAAAGCCGTCGTCCAGCCGCAGGCCCCACAGCCCCAGCTCCGCCGCCAGGGCGGCGATGTCCGTGCAGCCGAACTGCCGGGCCGTCACCTCCGACACGTCGGCCAGGATGCGCCAGCCATGCCCGCGCAGCCAGGCGCACATGGCCCGCACCCGGGCCGGGTAATCGGGGGCGAACTCCTCCCCGATGTGCAGGGAGATAAAAACAGGCGCACCGCCTGCCGGGCAGGCGGCAAGCGGTGCGTTCTGTTTCTCAAACTCTGTCAGATAGACCGACCGTCCGAGAAGATCAGGCATCAGCGACCTCCTCGGGTTTGATCATGGCGTTGGTCACGATGAAGCCCATGATGTAGCTGATCAGCAGGCCGACGACGTAGCAGGCGACGCTGGTGGTCGCGCCGTTGGGGCCGGCGGTCATGACGAAGATAGCCAGCAGGCCGGAGGGGCCCCAGGTGGTGGCGGCCACCTGCATGGCCATGACGAACGCGCCGCCAAAACCAGCGCCCAGGCCGGCCGTGATGAAGGGACGGCCCATCGGCAGGGTGACGCCGTAGATCAGGGGCTCGCCAACGCCGAGCACGCCAGCGGGCAGCGCGCCGGTGATGACTTCCTTCATGCGGGTGTTGCCCACCTTCTTGGCCTTGAGGTAGATGGCGATGGCCGCGCCCACCTGGCCGGCGCCGGCCATAGCCAGGGCCGGGTACAGGGTGACGTAGCCCAGCGTCTCAAGCTGGACGGAGTAGAGGGCGACCAGGCCGTGGTGCATGCCCATGGCCACCATCGGCAGGAAGAGGGCGGTGGAGATGTAGCCGGCGATGAGCCGCATGATCAGGCTCTCGCTCATGCAGACCTGCTGCACGATCCAGCACAGGCCGGTGGAGATGTAGCCGGTGATGGGCATGACCACCAGGATGTAGGGCACCAGGCAGATGATCAGCGTCAGCAGCGGGGTGAACATGATGTCCAGCGACTCGGGCATATACTTGCGGATGAACTTTTCGACGTAGCTGAGGCACCACACGCCGATGACGGCCGCCAGGACGCCGCCGCGGCCGGCGCGCAGGATGGAGTCGAGGGGCTGCACTTCATCGTACAGGCCCAGGATCTGGGAGATGGTGTCGATGTTGCCCAGGCCGGTGATCATGCCCAGCATGCCGCCCAGGATGGGGGTGGCGCCGAACTTTTCGGCGGCGCGGTAGCCGGCCCAAGCGGTCAGGTAGCTCAGGAAGGCGGCGTTGATCAGGGCCAGCAGGTTGTAGACGATGCTCCAGAACGAGCTCTCGGCGTAGTTGGGCATCACCTGGGTCATCAGGGTAGCCAGGCCCGAGCACAGGCCGGCGGCGATGACGCCGGGCAGCAGGGGGACGAAGATGTCGCCGAAGGTCTTGAGCATGCTCTTGACCTTGCTCTGCTTCTGGTTGGCCTTGACGGCGGCCTTGTTGGCCTGCCAGTCGTTCTTGGTGTCGGTCTCGCCGGCGGCGGGGATGCCCATGCTGCGGCAGATGTCCGCGCACTTGCGGCACTTGCCGGGGCCCACGACGATCTCGATGTAGCCGGCGCGGTCGTGCACCACGCCCAGCACGCCCTCGATCTTCTTGATGGCGGCCTCGTTGATCTTGGCGTCATCCTTGACCTCGATCCGCAGCCGCGTCATGCAGTTGGTCGCAGAGATGACATTGCCCCGGCCGCCCAGGTTTTCCAGCGATTGGCGTACCAGTTCTTCATTGGTCATAGCAGTTTCCTCCTTGTCCGAATGTGTTGTTTGACAAAGCGGCTTGCGCCGCAGGGTCCAAAGTTACAGCCCGATGGCGGCGCGCACGTGGCCCTTGGCCTCGGCCAGGCGGCGGCGGGCCTCGTCGGCGCCGCAGCCCGCCAGCAGCATCGTGATGGCGCACTTGACGCTGCCGCCGGCGGCGTCGATGGCCCGGCGGGCCTCGGCGCGCTCCACGCCGGTGGCGTCGATGACGATGTTCTCGGCGCGGACGTGCAGCTTCTCATTGGTCTGCATCACGTCCACCATCAGGTTCTGGTAGGCTTTGCCGGCGCGCACCATCGACGCCGTCGAGATCATGTTCAGGATCAGCTTCTGCGCGGTGCCGGACTTCAGCCGGGTGGAGCCGGTCAGCACCTCGGGCCCGACCTCCACCTCGATGGCCAGGTCCGCCGCCTTGCCCACGGCGCTGCCGGGGTTGCAGGCGATGGCCGCGGTCTTGCAGCCGATGCTCTTGGCGTAGGCCAGGCCCCCCAGCACGTAGGGCGTGCGGCCCGACGCCGCGATGCCGATCACGACGTCCTTGGCGGTCAGGTCGTGGGCCTCGAGGTCGCTCTGGCCCAGGGCGCGGTCGTCCTCAGCGCCTTCCACCGCCTTGATGAAGGCCTTCTCGCCGCCGGCGATCAGGCCCACCACCATGCCGGGGTCCACGCCGAAGGTGGGCGGGCACTCGGCGGCGTCCAGCACGCCCAGCCGGCCGCTGGTGCCGGCGCCCATATAGAACAGCCGGCCCCCCTGCTCGAAGGCTTCGGCCGCCCAGTGGGCCGCCTGCGCGATCTGCGGCAGCTTTTTGGCGATGGCCAGGGGTACGCGCGCGTCTTCCTCGTTCATCGTGGTGACGATCTCCAGCTCGGACATGGTGTCCAGCTGCATGGTGCGGGGGTTGCGCCGTTCGGTGGTCATTCCGGTCAAATTCAGTTCCATATCACTTGCCGCCTTTCTGGTGTAGGATGTGGGGTAAAAGCTTTTCTAGTTTGGATTATAGCGGCCTGAAAACAAAATGTCCACATTTTCGGCAGTTTGTGGTATAATGTTTCATGATAGAAGAGATTTTGAAATAATACACCGGTTCCAAGAAAACTTTTGTGCAACACCTACAATCTGGCCAGGAGGTACGCCATGAAAAACGCCCTGTTGCGCCTGCGGGAGGCCAGCGCTTCCCTCAGCGCCGCCGAACAGCAGATCGCCCGCTATATCACCGAGAACCCCGAGGAGGCCACCCAGCTCACCGTGCGGGAGCTGGCCCAGCGCACCTTTACCAGCCCGTCCAGCGTGGTGCGGGTGTGCCGCTCGGTGGGCTTTGACGGCTACAAGGAGCTGCGCCGCGCCCTGGTGGGGGAGCTGGCCGCCCTGGGCGACAAGGGCCGCCACCCCGAGGCGGAGCTGTCCCCCGCCGACAGCGTGCGGGACATCGTGGCCAAGGTCACCCGCAAGAACATCCAGTCCCTGACGGACAGCCAGCTGCTGCTGTCCCCCGAGGAGGTGGAGGAATGCGCCCAGCTGCTGGACCGCTGCCGCTGCGTGCTGCTGTTCGGGCTGGGGTCCAGCCTGCTGGTGGCCCACGACGCCTATTTGAAGTTTTTGCGGCTGGACAAGCCCTGCATGGTCACCGACGACTGGCACGCGCAGCTGCTGTCGGCCTACAACGCCACCCCCAACGATCTGGCGATCGTCTTCTCCTATTCGGGCCAGACGGTGGAGGTGATCCAGTGCATGGAGGCGCTGAAGAAAAACGCCGTGCCCACCATCGCCATCACGCGCTATTCGCCGTCCCGCGTGGCCGAGCTGGCGGACCACAAGCTGTATATCGCGGCCAACGAGTCGCTCTTCCGCAACGGGGCGATGTCCAGCCGCATCGCCCAGCTGAACGTGGTGGATATCCTCTACACCGCCTACGCCAGCCGCCACTATGAGGAGACCCTGCGCGCGCTGACCCGCACCCACGTCTACAAGCCCGGCGAGACGGATATCACCATACCCTGACGGTTTGCGCGCCGTAAAAAAGCCCATACTATCGGCCGAAGGGAGGCGCAGCTTATGTGCACCAGCATCGCGATGGCGTGGGGCGGCGGGTATTTCGGCCGCAATATGGACGTGGAGTATTCCTTTGGGGAGCAGGCGGTCATCCTGCCGCGGCGCTGCCCGCTGCAGTTCTGGCGGCAGCCCGCGCAGGCGGAGCACTACGCCCTGATCGGCATGGCCCACGTGGCCGGCGGCCGGCCCCTGTACGCCGAGGCGGCCAACGAAAAGGGCCTGTATATGGCGGGGCTGAACTTCCCCCACAGCGCCTGTTACCCGGCGCAGCCGCCGGCCGGGGCCGACGCGGTGGCCCCCTATGAGCTGATCCCCTGGCTGCTGGGCAGCTGCGCCACCCTGGCCGAGGCCCGGGCGAAGCTGGCGCACTTCCAGCCGCTGGGGCTGCCGTTGGCGCAGGGGCTGCCCCTGGCGCCGCTGCACTGGCACATCGCGGACGGCAGCGGCGCGCTGGTGCTGGAGGCTGCCCGCGACGGTGTGCGCCTCTACGAGGACCCGGTGGGCGTTTTGACCAACGAGCCGCCCTTCCCCTTCCACCAGGCCAACCTGCGCCAGTACCAGCACCTGAGCCCCCGTCCGCCGGAGAACCGCCTGGCCCCCGGCCTGCCGCTGGCGCCCTTCGGTCAGGGGATGGGGGCCGTCGGCCTGCCGGGGGACGCCTCGCCGGCGTCGCGCTACGTGCGGGCGGCCTTCCACAAGCTGAACGCCCCCGACCCCGGCGAAGAGCTGGCCCGCGTGTCGGACTTTTTCCACCTGCTGGACACGGTGGCGATGCCGCGCGGCAGCGTCGCCACGCCGGAGGGCAAGTGGGACGTGACCAGCTACGCCTGCTGTTTCAGCGCCGACGCCGGCGTGTACTACTACAAGACCCGCACGAACAGCCGCCTGTGCGCGCTGCGCCTGGCCGGCGCGCCGCTGGACGCCGCCGCGCCGCTGCTGTACCCTTTGCAGCGGGAAGAGGACGTGCGCTTTGTGAACTGAAAAGCCCCGCCGCTGCCGGCTGCGCCCCCCGGGCCGCCGGCGGTGAAATTTTGCGCGCCCCATTGACAGCGCCGCGGCGGCGTGGTATGCTTGTAGCGCACCTGTAATACAGGTATACAATTTACATGCGCCGCCCGGCCCCGCCGGACGCCGGCGCAGACGGGAGGCCGCTATGTCCATCTTTCAAAAACCTGACCGCCATCACTTCATCGTCACCAGCTGCGTGCTGGTGTGGATCTTCATCGTCAACGTGGCCGCCATCGCGCTGGGGATCGCCGGCTGGCCGCTCTTTTTCGTCACCATCTTCTTTTTCGCCCTCGGGGCGGATAGGAAAAATGTGCCCTCCATCTTCGCGGGGGGCACGCTGGGGCTGCTGGCCGCGCTGGGGCTACACGCCGGCACCTTCGGCCTGGCGCCCGCGCTGGGGCTGCTGGGGGCCTTTTCGGTCAGCATCGGCATCGTGCTGGCGGTCATCATCCTGGGGGGCACCGTCTGCCCGGTGGCCTGCAACAACGTCGCTTTCGCCTACCTGACGGTGGACACCGTCAACTTTGAGGCCATCACCCCCGCCCTCATCGGCTACCAGATGGCGGTGTTCTGGCTGGGCGGGGCCGTCATCCTGGGCGGCGCGCTGGCGGCGGCCCGCATCGGCGGCAAGCTGGCCGGGGCCCACGGCCGCGCCGCCGCAACCGCCGCGGGAGAAGAGTAATTGTAAATTTCGGCGCCGGATGTTACAATAAGAGCAACGATCTTATAAAGGAGCGTCCGACGATGTCCATCAAGAAAGTTGTCAAGAGCAGCGTCAGCCAGCAGGTCTTCGACCAGCTGCGGGAGCAGATCTTGTCCGGCGGCTGGAAGCCTGGCGACAAGCTGCCCTCGGAGAACGAGCTGGCCGCCCAATTCGGCGTCAGCCGGGTGACGGTGCGCAACGCTTTGCAAAAGCTCAGCGGCCTGGGGCTGCTCGAGACCCGCTTCGGCGAGGGCTCCTTCATACGCGGGCCCGAGGCCGGGGCCGCCCTGAACCAGCTGGTGCCCATGCTGTACCTCGGGCGCGAGACGCTGCGGGATATCCTGACCTTCCGCCAGATGGTGGAGGGCCCCATCTGCGAGATCGCCTGCCGCCGCGCCACCGACCGCGAGATCGCCCAGCTGCGGGAGCTGCTGGCCCAGATGCAGCGCGCCGAGGCCGACCTTGCGGCCTTCGCGCGGCTGGACAGCGCCTTCCACGGCATGGTGGCGCGGCTGACCCGCAGCAACATGATGCAGCAGATCTACCAGATCATCGACGACGCCATGCAGTCGGCCTACCGGCAGAAGGTCCGCCGCCAGAACGTGCAGGCGGCCCTGGGCTGGTATCGGGAGATCTTGGCCGCCTTCGAGGCGCGGGACTCGGCCCGGGCGCGCCGCGCGATGGAGCAGGCCCTGGCCCAGACCTTCTGGATCTCGACGGTGTACCAGAACGTTTTGAACATGGAGTCCGCCTGGCCCGAGCGGGTGGCCGTGCGCTACTTTGACGAGGCCGCCGGCCGGGTGCGGGAGATCTGCTACCGCGACTACGCCGCCGATATCCGCCGCATGGTGGGCTACCTGCGGCGCAACGCGGCCCCCGCCGAGGGGCGGCACATCGGCCTGCTGGCCCGCAGCGGCTACCCCTACGCGGTGGCGCTGTTCGGCTGCATCCTGGCGGGGGCGGTGGCCGTGCCCCTCAACTACGAAAAAAGCTGGCCCGAGCTGTCGGCGGAGCTGCAGCGCGCGGACGTGGACTGTATCCTGACCGACGGCTTGTACCAGGCGCGGGAGCCGGGCTTTGCCGGGTGCCGCCGCCTGGTGCTGGACATCGGGGCCTTCGCCCATTGCAGCGAGCTGGCCGAGCTGACGGAATGCCGCGACCAGGACGCGCTGGCCCTTATCCTCTTCACCTCCGACACCACCGGCCGGGCCAAGGGCGTCATGCTCAGCCAGCGCAACCTCTTTGCGCCCATGCGCCTGTTCACCGAGCCCTTCGAGACAGTGCGCCGCCAGTTCGGCCTGCCGGAGGGCTACCAGTTCTCGGCCTTCAGCGTGCTGCCGCTGTTCCACGTGGCGGCCTTGACCAGCCTTGTCTCCTGGAGCATCAGCGGCAACGCGGTCAACTTCTGCACCGACCTGCGGCGCTTTTACCGGGACCTGGCCGCCATGCCCAGCGACGTGATGGCGGTGGTGCCCACCCTGCTGAAATCCATCCACCACGACGTGGTCAAGGGCAAGGCCGCCCGCCTGGGCAAGCTGCGCATCTTCACCTGCGGGGCCGCCACCTACGACCCCCAGATGCTGGCCGCCCTGATCGAGCACGGCTTTACCATCATCCAGACCTACGGCCTGACCGAGACGGTGGGCGACGGCGGCTGGAACAGCGCCCAGGACCCCGCGCACCTGGCCTCGGTGGGCCTGCGGGACCCCGACATGGAGTACCGCCTGGACAAAGGCGAGCTGTGCATGAAGGGCGAGGCCGTGATGCTGGGCTATTACAAGGACCCCGAGGCCACCGCCGCCGTCTTGCAGGACGGCTGGTTCCACACCGGGGACCTGGCCCGCATCGACGAGGACGGCTATATCTACCTGACCGGCCGCAAGAACAACCTGATGATCCTGCCCAGCGGCGAGAACGTCAGCCCCGAGGAGCTGGAGGCCCTGCTGGGCAAGATACCCGCCGTGCGCGAGGTGCTGGTCAGCCAGAAGGAGGGCAGGATCTGCGCCCGCATCTCCTGCCTGCCCGCCGCGCAGGAGTCGGTCCGGGCCTTTGTCAACGCAACCAACCGCCGCCTGCCGCTGTATAAGCGCGTGGCCGCGGTGGAATTTACCGATCAGCCGCTGCCGCGCAACGCGCTGGGCAAGGTGCAGAGGGAGTAAAAGCCCCCCGGCCCCGCGCCGTTTTGCGCCGCGCCGGCGCGGCGTCTGCGCAAGACGGAAAGGAGCCCTATGGCTAAGATCAAGATCGACGTCTGTACCATGTACCAGCTGCTGTGCAAGATGGAGGGGGAATATGCGCAGCGCACCGCCATCCGCTACTATGACGAGACCCTCGAGGGCGTGCGGGAGATCCCCTACCGGCAGTACCCCCGCGACATCCGCCGCCAGGCCGCGGCGCTGCAGGCCGCCGTCCCGGACATCGAGGGCAAGCGGGTCTGCGTGCTGGCCGCCAACAGCTACGACTATGCCGTCAGCATCTTCGGCACGGTGCTGGCGGGGGCGGTGCTGGTGCCGCTCAACCTGCAAAAGGGCTGGGACGATATCCGCTACGAGCTGGACCTGGTGGAGGCTGGCGCCATCCTGCACGACGGCCGCTACCTCGAGCGCGAGCCCGCCCTGGGCGACGCTTACGGCAGCCGGCTGCTGCCCATCGACGGCTACAAGGACTATCCCCCCGCCGACGTGCATGAGTGCCGCGACCGCGAGGCTTTGATGGCGATCATGTTCACCTCGGGCACCACGGGCCGCAGCAAGGGCGTCATGCTCAGCCAGAAGAACCTCTTCGCCCCCATGCCGGCCTACTGCGACCCCTTCCGCGTCATGCTGGAGGAGATGGGGGTGGAGCACTACGACTTCTGCCACTTCACCATCCTGCCGATGTTCCACATCGCGGCCTTCACCAGCCTGGTCAGCTGGGCCATCATGGGCATGTGCCACAACCTCTGCTGCGACCTGCGCAACTTCTACCGCGACCTTGCGCTGATGCCCAGCGACACGATGGCCGCCGTGCCCGTCGTGCTGCAGAACATGTACCGGGACGTCGAGCGCGGCCGCCGGGACCGCTATGGCCGGCTGCGCATTTTGACCTGCGGCGCGGCCGCCTGCCCGCCCGAGCAGATGCTGGCGCTGATGCACAGCGGCTTTTTCATCATGCAGATGTACGGCCTGACCGAGACCGCCGGCGACGGCACCTGGAACAACGACCAGAGCGCGGCGCACATGGCCTCGGTGGGCGTGGGCGACGAGCCCATCTGCCAGTATTCCATCCAGGACGGGGAGCTGTGCATCAAGGGCGACCCCGTCATGATGGGCTACTATAAGGAGCCGGAGCTGACCGCCGAGGTACTGGACAGCGACGGCTGGTTCCACACCGGGGACTTGGTGCGCAAGGACGAGGAGGGCTACTACTACATCACCGGCCGCAAAAAGAACCTGATCATCCTCGCCAGCGGCGAGAACGTCAGCCCCGAAGAGCTGGAAAAGCTGCTGGCCGCCTGCCCGTCCGTGGAGGAGTGCCTGGTGAAGGAGAAGGACGGCCGCATCTGCGCCGAGGTCTATTGCCCGGCGGACGCGCAGGAGGCGGTGCGCGCCTACATCACCGAGACGAACCGCAGCCTGCCGCTCTACAAGCGCATGACCGCCGTCGAATTCCGCGCCGAAGCCTTCCCCAAAAACGCCACCGGGAAGATCGTCCGCTGAGCGCCCCCTGAACTGCATTGGAACGAAAAAAGCCGCCCGCCGCGTGGTATCGCGCAGCGGGCGGTTTTTGTATGGGCGGGCCGGCTCAGCCGAACTTGCGCACCGCGTCCAGGAAGGCCTGTCCGTAGCGGGCGGCCTTCACCTCGCCGATGCCGCTGATGGCCAGCAGCTCGGCGGTGCTGTGGGGGCGGCGGGCGCAGATGTCCCGCAGCACCGCATCCGGGAAGATCATGAAGGCGGGCAGCTTCTCCCGGCGGGCCAGCTCGCGGCGCACCGCGTAGAGGGCGTCCAGCAGCTTTTCGTCCCCGGCGGGGACGGCGGCGGCCGGGCGGGCCTTGCGGGGCGCAGAGGGCACGGCCGGCCGGGGGGCGGGCCGGGGCGCTTTGGGCGCCAGGCAGTTGGAGCAGTTATGGCAGCGGGCGGGGGCCGCCTCGCCGAAATAGCGCAGCAGCTCCGCGCGCAGGCAGCGGGGCGTGGTGGCGTAAAAGGTCATGTACTTCAGGCGCTCCCGCGCTTCCTCCGCGGCGGCGCGGCGCTGTTCGGCGGGGGCGTCGCCCTCGTCCTCCTCCTTGTCGATGAAGAAGTTCGCCAGCCGCACGTCGCTGGGCGCGTACAGCAGGATGCAGCGGGCGGGCTCGCCGTCGCGGCCGGCCCGGCCGGCCTCCTGGTAATAGCTCTCCAGGTCCTTGGGCATGTTGTAGTGCACCACGAAACGGACGTTGGGCTTGTCGATGCCCATGCCGAAGGCGTTGGTGGCCACCATCACCTGCACGCGGTCGTAGAGGAACTCCTCCTGGTTGTGGCTGCGGGCGGCGGGGTCCATCTGGCCGTGGTAGGCCGCGGCCCTGATGCCCAGCCCGCACAGCAGGGCGGCGGTCTCCTCCACCTGGCGCACGGTGCCGCAGTAGACGATGCCGGGGGCGTCGCCCTGCTCCAGCAGAAAGTCGATGAGGGCGTGGGGCTTTTGGGAGGCGGTCAGCCGCCGCGTCTCCAGCCGGAGGTTCGGCCGGTCGAAGCCGGCCCTCAGGCGGAAGGGATTGCGCAGGGCCAGCTGCGCCTCGATGTCCTGGCGGACGCGGGCGGTGGCCGTGGCCGTAAAGGCCGTCACCACCGGCCGGGCGGGCAGCTGCCCGATGAAGGCGCAGATCTGCCGGTAGCTGGGGCGGAAGTCGTGGCCCCACTGGCTGATGCAGTGGGCCTCGTCCACCGTCACCATGCTGACGGGCTGCTGCTGGGCAAAGCGCAGAAAGCCCGGCGTGGTCAGCCGCTCGGGCGCGACGTAGATGATCTTGTACCAGCCGTCCCGGGCGCGCTGCAGCATCAGCGCCTGCTGCTTGGCCGTCAGGCTGCTGTTCAGGTAGGCCGCGGCCACCCCGGCCGCCACCAGCGCCCGCACCTGGTCCTGCATCAGGCTGATCAGCGGGCTGACCACCAGCGTCACCCCGGGCAGCAGCAGCGCCGGCACCTGGTAGCACACCGATTTGCCCGCGCCGGTGGGCATGACGGCCAGCACGTCCCGGCCGGCCAGCGCCGCGTCCACGATCTCGGCCTGCCCGGGGCGGAAGCTGCCGTAGCCGAACACCCGCTTCAATACACTGTACTTATCCTCCATCGCGCACCTCGCTGCATCTGTTTTGGCAAGTATAGCACATTTCTGGTTTTGGGGCCAGTTCTTCCCGACGGATGGATTTTTACTGCGCGGCATGGTATAATGGTTGCATCTCTTCTGCAAGGATGCAGCCACCGCGGCAAGGCCCCGCCCGCCGCCTTTTTTCAACATAAAGGAGTCCCGTTATGGAACAAAAACTGATCACCTTCGCCGTGCCGTGCTATAACTCGGCGGCCTACATGCGCCACTGCGTCGACACACTGCTCACCGCCGGCGAGGACGCCGAGATCATCCTGATCGACGACGGCTCGACCAAGGACGACACCCCCGCCATCTG
This sequence comes from uncultured Faecalibacterium sp., assembly GCA_944387975.1. Classification (GTDB taxonomy): domain Bacteria; phylum Bacillota; class Clostridia; order Oscillospirales; family Ruminococcaceae; genus Faecalibacterium. The sequence goes on along the minus strand of CALXGZ010000178.1, from coordinate 4,061 downwards.
CGACGAGTACGCCGCCCGCTACCCCGGCATCGTCCGGGCCATCCATCAGGAGAACGGCGGCCACGGCGAGGGCGTCAACCAGGGCATCCGCCACGCCGGCGGCATCTACTACAAAGTGGTGGACAGCGACGACTGGCTGGACACCGAGGCCCTGGAGAAGGTGCTGGACCGGCTGCGCCTGCTGCTGCACCGCGGCGCCGCGCCGGACCTGCTGTTCTGCAACTATGTCTACGAGCATGTCGAGGACGGCACCAGCCACACCGTGCGCTATACCAACGTGTTCCCGCAGAACAGGCTGTTCAGCTGGATGCACGTGGGGCATTTCCGCCCGGACCAGAACATCCTGATGCACTCGGTCATCTACCGCACCGAGGTGCTGCGCCGCTGCGGCATGGTGCTGCCCAAGCACACCTTCTATGTGGACAACATCTTCGTCTACCAGCCCCTGCCCTATGTCAAGAGCATGTATTACATGGACCTGGACCTGTACCGCTACTTCATCGGCCGCGCCGACCAGAGCGTCAACGAGAGCGTGATGGTCAAGCGCGTGGACCAGCAGCTGCGGGTGACCAAATACATGATCGACTGCCAGGACCTGGACGCTTTGCCCCCGGAGCAGAACCGCCTGCGCAGCTACATGACGCAGTACCTGTCCACGATGGTGGCCATCAGCGGCATCTTCCTGATCTTGGACGGCAGCGCGGAGGCCAAGGCCAAAAAGGCGGAGCTGTGGGCCTACCTGAAGGAGCACGTCAGCCCGCGCGTATACCGGAAGATCAAGCTGTCGCTGGGCGGCGCGACGAACCTGCGCTTCCCCGGCGGGGACAAGGTGACCGTGCTCGGCTACCGCCTGGCAAGAAAAATCGTAAAATTCAACTAAAAACACCCCGAAAAATCGGTCAATCCGACGTTGCGCGGCGGGGGCGGATGGGTGTATTATTATAATAGCACGTCTTGGATACAACGCACCCGATTCGGAAACAAGGAGGATTCATCATGGCGTTACACGTTCTGGACGAGGCCAACCGCTGCCTCGGCTGCAAAAAGCCCATGTGCCAGCAGGGCTGCCCCATCCACACCAATATCCCCGAGGTCATCCGCCTGCTGAAGGCGGGCAAGATGGACGATGCCGGCTGGATGCTGTTTGAAAACAACCCCCTGACCACCGTGTGCAGCCTGGTCTGCGACCATGAAAAGCAGTGCGAGGGCCACTGCATCCGCAACCGTATGCCCAGCCACGACCCGGTGCACTTCTCGGTGATCGAGAACTATATCTCCACCACCTACGCCAACAAGATGGTGGCGGGCCCCGCCCCCAAAAACGGCATGCGGGCGGCCATCATCGGCTCGGGCCCGGCGGGCCTGACCATCGCGGTGCTGCTGGCGCGCTGGGGCTACGACATCACCATCTTCGAGGCGCGGGACAAGACCGGCGGCGTCATGCGCTACGGCATCCCCAACTACCGCCTGCCCGACAGCGTGCTGGACGACTTCCAGTACCGCCACCTGGAGCTGAAGGGCATCAAGGTGCGCACCAACACCGAGATCGGCCGCACGCTGACCATCGACGACTTGTTCCGCGACGGGTACAAGAGCATCTTCATCGGCGCGGGCCTGTGGAAGGCCAACGCCATGCACATCAAGGGCGAGAGCCTGGGCAACGCCGCCTTCGGCATCGACTACCTGGCCAACAGCAAGGCCTTCCGCCTGGGGGACAACATCGCCGTCATCGGCGTGGGCAACTCGGCGATGGACTGCGCCCGCACGGCCATCCGCAACGGCGCGCGGCACGTCACCTGCTACGCCCGCCGGGACGAGAGCTGCATCAGCGCCTCGAACTACGAGGTCAGCTACGCCAAGCTCGAGGGCGTGGGTTTCCGCTTCTGCAAGGCGCCGGTCGAGATCCGGGAGGACGGCCTGATCTGCCGCGACACCGTCAAGCAGGAGGACGGCAGCTTCGCCCAGGTGGAGGGCAGCGAGACCTTCTACCCCCACACCGGCGTCATCATCTCGGTCAGCCAGGGCTCGGAGAGCGGGCTGATCCAGACCACCACCGGCATCGATACCAACAAGAAGGGCCTGCTGACCGTCGATCCCGACGGCCGCACCACGCGCCCCGGCGTCTTTGCAGGCGGCGACGCGGTCAAGGGCGCGCGCACCGTGGTGGAGGCGGTGGCCATGGCCAAGGACGTCGCGGTGGCGATGGACGAATATATGAAGAGCCTGCCCAAGGACGACGCCCCCGACCCCTACGCCAACATCCCCACCTTCGGCACCCCCACCTCGGACGTCTTCGGCGAGCAGGAGCTGAAGGTTTGATCTCCCCTGCTTGACCCTGCGTCCGCTTTCTGATACAATAGGCATTGCCCCGCGCCGGCTTTTTAGCGGACGCGGGGCATTTTTATTTGTTATCCCGTGGCATACTGCAATAAGGAGGTGTCTGCCATGATCCAATCGAGCGAGCGGGGCCGCCTGCTTTTGACCGCCCTGGCCCTGCTGGCCGGCAACGCGCTGTACTCCCTGACGGTGGTGCTCTTCCTGGTGCCCTCGGGGCTGATCACCGGCGGGGCCACCGGCATCGCCCTGGCCGCCAACCGCGCGGCGGGCCTGCCGGTGTCGGGGGTGCTGCTGGCCGTCAACGTGCTGATGCTGGCGGTGGGCTGGGCGCTGCTGGGGCGGCGCGTCGCCGTCTCGACGCTGGCCAGCACCTTTTTGTCGCCCCTCACCCTCGCCGTGTGGGAGCGGCTGTTCGCCGGCTTCGTCCTGACGGAGGACCTGTTTTTGAACACGGTCTTTGCCGGCCTCGGCATCGGCGGGGCGCTGGGCCTGGTCATCCGGGTGGGCGGCTCGACCGGCGGCATGGACATCCCGCCGCTGGTGCTGCAAAAATATTTCCGCATCCCGGTGGCCGTCAGCATGACCGTCTTCGACCTGGCCATCCTCTTTGCGCAGGCGGTCTCCAGCCCGCGGGCGCAGGTGCTGTACGGCGTGGTGCTGGTCTTTGTGTATTCCACCGTGCTGGACAAGGTGATCCTGCTGGGTACCCGCCGCACCGAGGTCAAGCTGGTCAGCGCCCACACCGACGAGCTGCGCGCGGCCATCCTCTCGGAGCTGGACCGCGGCGTCACCCTCCTTTCGGCCGAGGGCGGCTACCTGCGCCAGCCCGGCCAGCTGCTGCTGACCGTCATCTCCCACCGGGAGCTGCCCCGCCTTGAGCGGCTGGTCCACGCCATCGACCCCGCCTGCTTCATGGTGGTCAGCGAGGTGACCGAGGTCCGCGGCCGCGGCTTCTCGCTGGAAAAGGACTATAGGGATCAGCATTGACGCAAAGACGCAAAAAAGCGGAGCCCCCTGCGGGGCTCCTTTTTATGTTGAAGTGAGTTGAGAGAAGAATTCCTCTGTTGAACCCGCAAAGTGTTCGCCCCGGCCGCTGACGATCATCTCGTTCACTTCTTCGATGGCCGCGCGGGTCTCCGCATTTTGGGGATAAAGCAGCGATAAAAGATAATCCAAATCTGTAGAAAAACGCGGGCGCTGTCCAGCCGCATAGCGGTCCAGATAGGATTGACATTCTTTTATGATCCGATGCGTATTTTTATTGATGATCCTTTCGATCATCTGTGCGAAATCGTTGCCTTCCGTACGATAACGCATGTAATGCTTCCTATCGACAGGAAACATTTTGATGTAATGCAGCCCATGACGGTTGCCGGGTCTTGTCGAAGGACGGGGTGGAAGCGCAAAATATTGTTCCTTCGGCGCTGCTGCTGGTATGTTGGAACGAATGGGTACCGCAAAATGATACATTCTGTCTCGAAAACGCAAGCTCATGACCGCTACATAAGGCCGGCCGGACTTTTTCAGCACTTGTTCATCCTGCTCATACAGCGCCAGCAGGTCAGAACGAATCGATACCAGCTTCATTTTTACACCGTCCATTCAAAAAGGCGGGATCTACCTTTCGGCAGGTCCCGCCTTCATTACACGTAGGCGATATTCTACGCTTTGCAGCACCCCGTCGCCTGCGGAGGTTAAACATACACGTTCACCCTATTCTCGCC